>CAZFON010000387.1:0-1827 GCA_964520185.1 uncultured Planctomycetales bacterium
CGGTCTACTGTATCCATTTGACAAATACGACGAAAGACCTGGTCAGCTTTCATGTCGATATATTTTAAAAATACCCCAACTGCACCATGATCGCATCAATATCCAAATCCATCAGTCTTTATCTGAATAAAGACTATGCCTTATTTCTTGGTAATAATACTAGCAACCGCGTCGAAAGCGAAGACATTGCCCGGGTATACCCTCAAAGCCTTTATTTTAATGCTGAAGGTTTTGATTCCGACATTTATGGTTATGGCATATGGAATTCTAAACAAAGGATCTTTGCAGATGATATCCTGGCTTCATCTGCTTGCGTCATCTTTCTATCAGGTTTTGATTTTGACCAAACCCCTTATAAATTGCGTCTTTTAGAGAGATCAAAATACGCTAACGCCTATCTCTTGGTTGGTTCAACTGAAAAAGAAGCCTCAGTGTTGTTTTCGCTAGCCAAAGAAAATTTGGAAAAGGGGAACTACCCTCAAGCGTTTGCCTTGGCCTTAAAAAGCAGGCAACTCAATTTTCAACCCAGGGGCGAAGTGGATTATTTCCTTGCCCTGATCTACAGTCATCTGAAATAAGGATAAATGGCAAAAATCCTCTTTATTTTTGTTCTACCTCTGGTTACCCTCATCGCATCATTCTTGCTAAGAGCAGCCTCAGGGCCGTTTTGGCAATACTCTGATCCTTGTTACCTTTATCTGTTCAACGCATTTCAGATCATCCAAGGCCACGTGCCATGGGACGTTTCCCATCCAGGCACACCGCTTCAAGTCTTGATCGCCGTCTCTATCTGGACCTTTAATATCGGACGCAATGCGTCTGACACGGTCCTTCAGGCGCTCATCGATCCTGAATTCTATCTTCGGGTCGTTTATATTTTTCTGGTATTGAGCTCATTTTTGACTTCCGTCATTTCAGGTCTCTATATCTGGCGTAAAACCAATGACAAACTCGCGGTTTTACTGGTCCAATGCGTTAATTTATCTTTTTTGTTTCTGCCGTCCTTCAATAGCGGCAAGTTTCCTGTATTGCCGGTGGTAGCCAATGTCAGCCCGGAACCTTTAATGATGGCTGTCATGAACCTTGTTAATCTTTTTATCCTTGGGCTCTATTTTTCCAGAGAGCCGCATAAAAGCCGGCATATCATTTACCTGGCTGTTGCGTGCGGCTTAGGTTTTGCCGTTAAAATGAACTTTATCTTTATCCTGCTCGCCGCTTTTTTGCTTGTTCCTTTACGGAAAAAAGTTTTTTTTATGTTTGTTTGTGCATTGTCCTTTGTCATTTTTACGTTACCCATCCTAAGCAGTTACCCGCAGGTTTTTGGCTGGATGACCAAAATGGCAGGCTATTCTTCGCGATACGGGACCGGAAGCCAGGAATTCATCGATGTGGGTACTTTTCTTTTATATCTAAAGCAGATGATCATGCATTACTGGTTCTTTATTGTTGCAGCCTTAAGCATATTTGCCTGGGGCCTGATCCGGCTTATTAAAGACATCCAGCATCGAGGCGCCCGTTTCCTGACAGTGCTGAGCTTTTGCTTCCTGCTCCATATAGCAGCCACGGCAAAATACTTTTCCATCCATTATCTTTTACCGGCTTTTGGGTTGTTTGGCAGTATTTTTGTGCTTTTCTATTTGGATCTGAAAATACCGTCAGAAATACGAAAAGGCCTGACTGTTGTATTTATTTCTATCTTTACCGCCGTTTGTGCCTTTTATGCGCTAACTTATTATCAAAAGCTGGAGGCATTCACCCAGGACATCGGCCATTTTAATGAAAGAATATCTAAAAGAGCCAGGAAATAAAGACCAACCAGGTTTATTT
>CAZFON010000388.1:0-1825 GCA_964520185.1 uncultured Planctomycetales bacterium
GTGGATGAAAAGAAAAATACCGAAGGCGTAGGCAAACTCGCCGATGATGTTGATCTTGGCCGTATATTTCATGTTTTCCGATCCCAGGAAGAACCAGGAGGGGAAAAGCACGTTGCCGACCACCACCCCGAAGCTAAAGACATAGACCATCCAGTCATCCCTGAATCTAGGCACGAAATAGATCATCATCCCCAAAACCAGAAAACTTGCCAGGCCAAGGACGGCCTTGATGGACATGACCGCGGAAATGACACCGATCACCTTTCGTTTGTACTCGATGCAAAGGGAGATCTCCTTGGTTGCGGAGACGCTAAAGCCATAATCGGTGACGATGATAAAATATTGCACAAAGGCCTGGGCAAAGGCGATCAAGCCGAATCTTTCCGGACCGATGACCCTGAATAGATAGGGGAGGATGATGATGGGGAAAAAATAAGTGACCAATTGCAGGGCCGAGAGCAGGGTCACATTATGCAGGACCTTTTTGGATTCATGAGGCTCGACCATCTTGATCGTTTTCTGGATCAAATTAATGAGCGACGGCATAGGCTTAATGTACACTTTACTTAAGTTTAAATAAACACATTTTTACAGGAATTATATTTTACAATGTTATAATTTTGTCATGATCCGATTTCCCAAGAGTTTTTATTGGGGCGCGGCCACCTCTTCCTATCAGGTGGAAGGCGGTAACGCTAACGCGGATTGGTGGGCCTGGGAAAAGAAGGCCGGTAAAGAAAATTCTGGCCCCGCCTGCCGGCATTATGAGCTCTACGAGCAGGACTTTGATCTTGTCCAGGATTTAAACCATAATGCCCACCGTCTTTCCATTGAATGGAGCCGCATTGAGCCTCAAGAAGGGCAGTTTTCCGAGGAGGCGATTGACCATTATAGCCGTGTCCTGGTGGCCCTGCGTGCCCGCGGCATAGAGCCGATGGTGACCCTGCACCATTTTACCAATCCTTTATGGTTTGCCAAATCAGGCGGCTGGACTGATCCTAAATGTATCAAGCGTTTCCTGCGGTATTGTGATTTTGCCGTACGGGCCCTGGCGCGCCGGGTGAACTTTTGGTTTACCATCAATGAACCTACGGTCTATTTCTCCCATTCATATTTCTGGGGCGTATGGCCGCCGCAGGAAAGATCACTTTCCAGGATGATAAAGGTCCATCATCATATGAACCAGGCCCATATCGAGGCCTATGGATTGATCCATCACATATATAAAGAATACAACCTTCTTTCTCCATCGGTCAGTATTGCCCAGCACATGCAGGCCATTGTGGCCTGCGATAAGGGCCTTAGAAACCGCGTGGCCGCGTCCTTGAGGGAATATTTGTATAATTTGGAGGTCCTGGATCATTTAACAAAGCATAAAGCCCTTGATTTCATTGGGGTTAATTATTATTCCAGGCACCTGGTGCATGCGCATAGCTGGGCCATCGGCGATCTTCTCGGCGAAGTTTGCAGGGACGACCATCATCCCCTGGAGCGGAATTCTTTAGGCTGGGCTGTTTATCCTGAGGGGCTTTTACAGGTGCTTCTTAATGTAAAGAAATATCATCTGCCCGTGCTTATCGCGGAAAACGGCATTTGCACGGCCGACGATGACCAGCGTTGGCGGTTCATTCAAAGTCATCTTAAAAATATCCACATGAGCATGGAGCAGGGAGTGGATGTCTTTGGATATCTTTACTGGGCTTTGTTGGACAACTTTGAGTGGGCCGAAGGTTTTAAGCCCAGGTTCGGACTGATCGACGTTGATTACACCACCCAACAGCGGACCGTCCGCGAAAGCGCCAAAAAATTCGGCCAGGTCTGCCAC
>CAZFON010000389.1:0-1824 GCA_964520185.1 uncultured Planctomycetales bacterium
TCGCGCTGACAACCGCGGCACCGGCTCCGTCGCCGAACAAAACACAGGTATTCCTGTCCTTCCAATCTATCAAACCTGAGATACGCTCGGAGGCGATGACCAGGGCGCGCTTGGCCATTCCTGTTTGAATATACTGCTTGGCCGTGGTCAAGGCATACAAATACCCCGAACATGCCGCAGAGACATCAAAGGCGGCCGCCTTTTTGGCGCCGATGATCTTTTGGACCTTGCAAGCCACCGATGGGAAATTGCTGTCAGGCGAGATGGTCCCGACAACGATCAGATCAATTTTATCTGCAGGGATCTTAGCGTCACGAAGGGCCGCAACGGCAGCCTTGGCAGCCAGATCACTGGTCTTTTCATGTAAAGCGGCAATGCGACGCTCTTTGATACCAGTACGGGTGATGATCCACTCGTCTGACGTATCCACCATTTTTTCCAGATCAGAATTAGTAAGCTTTTTTTGCGGTAAATAAGCCCCCAGCCCCAAGATGCCGACCTTAACCATTGATTCACACCATCTCTTCCTTGATCTTGTTAAGAACATTATGCTCGACCTCTTGTTTGGCCGCGCGAATGGCATTCTTGATGGCCTTAGGGGAAGATCGGCCATGGCTGATCAGGACCAAACCATCGACACCTAATAAAGGAGCCCCGCCATACTCGGAGTAGTCTGCGCTTTTTTTGGCTTCTTTCAGGCTGAATTTCAACAGTCCCGCACCTAGGATGGAAATGGGATTTTTGAAGATCTCTCTTTTCAGCAATTTACCAATGGACTCAAGCAGGCCTTCCGATACCTTTAACGTGATATTGCCGACGTAACCGTCACAAACGATGCAATCCGCCTTGCCTGTATAAACTTCATTGGCCTCGACATTGCCGATAAAGAGAGGCTCTTTTTCTTCCAAAAGTTTGTGTGCTTCCTTCTCAAGGTCTGTACCTTTACATTCTTCTTCGCCGATATTCAACAGGCCAATAGAAGGTTTAGGCCTGCCTAATACTTCCTGTGCATATATCTTGGCCATCTTAGCGTATTGCAAAATGTGTTCCGGTTTGGCCGCGGTGTTGGCGCCGACATCGATGATAAAGGTACATTCTTTTAAAGATGGGAAAACGCATCCGATGCCAGGCCGGTCGACGCCGGGGATCATGCCCAGGATAAAAGTGGATGCGGCGACACAGGCACCGGTATTCCCTGCGCTGACAAAGGCATCATAACCCTCTTTTTTCAAAAGTCCTATGCCGACACTGATGGATGATTGCCGCTTTTGACGGATCACCGCCGTTGCCGCATCATCCATGGCCACTACCTCAGGCGCATGGACGATCTCGATAAGCTCTTTGGGATACTGATATTTTTTGAGCTCTGCTTCGATGGCATCTAAGGGACCTACCAGCGTGACATTGACCTTATATTCTTTAACAGCATCTACCACCCCGGCAATGACATTCTGGGGAGCAAAATCACCACCCATGGCATCAACAACTATCTTCATGGCTAATCCTCAATTGAAGTCTATGATGCTTTGGACTTGGCAACTTCCACAATTTGATTGCCCTTATAAAAACCACAGAAAGGACATACTCGATGGGGAAGCACCGGTTTGCTGCATTGGGGACAAGCACGCAATGAAGCCACCGTTACCTTCCAATGGGTACGGCGTTTGCGACCGCGGGTTTTAGAATGTTGTCTTTTTGGTAGAGGCATGGTACATCTCCTTTATGTTGCACATTTGCACTGCTCTTTATTTAAATTTACCCCGCATTTAGGGAAAATACCTTTACATTCTTTGCTGCACAAAATCCTGGCAGGATTGGCCATGA
>CAZFON010000390.1:0-1823 GCA_964520185.1 uncultured Planctomycetales bacterium
TATTCATGCGATTTTCCTGGATGGCCTGTTTGTAAGCCAATTCCATAAAAAGCAGGAGCAACACACCTGTTTCAGCATCCAACCCCATGAGGGCGATCATCCCTACCCACACAGCAATGGATATATTGAAACCCATGGCTCACAAGAGCCACACCGCGCCGATCAGAGAAAAGGGCACGGATAAAAGCACGATACCGGTCTGTACCATGGATTTTGTATTCATGTAGAGCAAGAACGCGATGATAAAGAGCGTCAAGGGCAGGACCACTTTCAGCCTGTCGCGCACACGGAGCATGTTCTCATACTGGCCGCTCCAGAGAAGCCCGTATCCCTGCGGCAATTGGACCTTCTCTCCAACGATGCGTTTGGCTTCCTCCACATAACTGCCGATATCACGGCCTGCCACGTCCACATATACATAACCGGCCATCAGGCCGTTCTCATTGCGGATCATGGCCGGTCCTGATCGCAGCACGATATCAGCCACCTGGCCCAAAGGAACCTGGGCCCCGGAAGATGTGGCGATCAACACGTGCCTTAATTTTTCTACACTGTCACGCAATTCGCTGGGATAGCGGACATTGACGGAATAACGCTCCTGACCTTCCACGGTCTCCGTCACATCTTCTCCGCCGACGGCTGAGGAGATGGTCATCTGGGCGTCCCGAACGGAAAGCCCGTAACGGGCCAGCTGATCGCGTTTCAGATCAAAGTCCAGGAAATAGCCTCCGGCCGTGCGTTCAGCGTAAACGCTCCTAGTCCCGGGAATATTTTTGATCATGCTCTCCAATTGGATACCGATACGCTCGATCTCCTTGATATCAGACCCCAAAATTTTAATACCAATGGGGGTCCTGACGCCGGTTGACAGCATATCGATACGGTTCTTGATAGGCATGGTCCAGGCATTGGTCGTGCCGGGGATCTGCAGTTTCCGATCCATCTGGTCGATCAATTCCTGATGGGATATATGATCAGGCCAAAAGGCTTTAAACGGCTCCTGGACAAATTCCGGCAATCCAGAATACCAGCGATGCAGCTTGGGCCACTCGCTCTCCTGCTTTAAAAGCACCACGGTTTCCATCATCGACAAGGGTGCCGGGTCTGTTGAACTCGCCATGCGGCCGGCCTTGCCCCAGACGCTTTGGACCTCAGGAAAACTTTTGATAAGCCTGTCCTGAGTTTGCAGGAGTTTCATGGCATTCGGCGCAGAAATCCCGGGCATGGTAATGGGCATATACAAGATACTGCCCTCCCACAAAGGCGGCATGAATTCCGATCCTAATTTCAAATAAACCGGGACCGTTGCCAACATTAAAACCACCGCGCCAGCAATGATCCTTTTGGGATATCGCAGGACAAAACGGCAAACGGGATCATAGATCTTAAACAATACCCGGCTGATAGGATGTTTTTCCTCCGGATAATATTTTCCGACCAATAAAGCGTTCAACACTTTTGACCGGTACGGTTTGACCCGCAAAAGCAACATGCGTAAAGCAGGATTAAGCGTGACCACTAAAACAGCGGCAATGGCCATGGCAAAGGTCTTGGACCATGCCAGCGGCTTGAACAAACGTCCTTCCTGGTCTACAAGCGTAAAAATAGGCAGGAACGAAACCGCAATGACCAAAAGCGAAAAGAAAACCGCTGGCCCGACTTCCTTAAGGGCCTTGATACAGACCTGACGGTGATCCTCCTTGCGGCCACCTGCTTCCCAATATTCCAGGTGCTTATAGACATTTTCCATTTGCACAATGGCGCCGTCGACCAAGATACCGATGGAAATGGCGATACCGGCCAGGGACATGATGTTCGACGTC
>CAZFON010000391.1:0-1812 GCA_964520185.1 uncultured Planctomycetales bacterium
AATTCAAGATAGGAAGAAAGAAGACTTAAATAGAATACTTTAAAACAAAAATAAATGCAATAAAAATCTTATAGGTCAAAAAATTTCATACTGGCCGTCTTTTTGGAAGATTTGATCGACTAATTCCAGTACATCTTCCACTTTGATGGAACCAACCAACACAAGCCCTTTATTTCCAAGGGGCCGCCAGCGTTCGGCATTAATGCCTGGCTGATCGCGCAAGAACAGGGAAATAACGCTCGTCCCCACCCCTGCAGCTATATGGACAGGCCCGGAATCATTGGAGATCAATAAACGCGCCTGCCTTAGCAAGCTCACCGTCTGGGCCAAGGAAGTTTTACCGGTCAAATTGATCAATGCTGCTTTCCCGGCCAGCTTGATGATCTCATCAGCTACAGGAGCTGTTTGGAAAGAACCTATCAATACAATTTTCAGAGCATACTTTTCAGCAAGACGGTCCATTAACAAGGCAAAATTGGCCGTAGGCCAGCATTTAGCAATGTCAGATGAGCCGGGATGGATGACAATGAATTCATGAGGCTTTAAATTATTATCCCTCATCCAATCGTGCACCCAACCCTCAGCCTCTTTCTGCAGGGGAACAAAAATGTCCAAGCCGTTGTTTTCAATGCCGATGACCTTTAATACATCCATGCAATATTCCGCCTCATGTTTTTGACCGAAATGCCTTACGTCTTTCAAGGGATGGGAAAGCAGAAAGCCGAATTTATTATTCTTATATCCTAAACGATATGGTATGGAGGCCAAGGCAGCAGCCATATTGGTACGGCGTTTGGTATGAAAGATAACAGCAAGGTCAAAGCGTTTTGACCGAAGCTCCCTGATCAGCCTCCAAAAACCCAACAGTCCCTTATGAGCTCCGGGGCGATCATCCACTAAAATTTCATCCACATAAGGATTACCATTGACCAGATCAAAAGTTGCAGAAGCAACCAGGATACTGATGCGAGCCGTCGGATATTGCTCACGCAAGGCCTTGATGGCCGGGGTCGTCAGGACAACATCACCGATACGATCGGTGCGCACAATTAAAATGTTATTAAAAGTCTTGAGGTCTTTCATGGCCGTTTAAAAACTTTAATTAAAACAATCCTTGATACACGCCGCCTCCGGTAACTATTCTATTCCCGTTCGGGTCCCTGCATAACGCAACATAATCCAATGTCACATTTGTATAAGTCCATGAGCAACCGCCGCAGGATATGGTAAAGTTTCCCAAATTCGACGAATTCTTCCGGGTAGCGACAATATTATAGCATTGTTGGGACGGGATCGCCTGTGCATTGACCAGATAATTAAAAGAAAGGCTTGCCGGATAATTTTGAACAAGCGGCAGGCAATAAACGTCCCATACAGACCACGGGTGTACCTGCACGCAAGCATCTTGATCGATGGCCATGCTATACAAGGTGGAGGCCGCCTCTTGTGCATGCGATTTTTCCACCCAGCCAAAAAAATTAGGCAACGCAATGGCCGCCGCAATACCAACGATGATCATCGAAACTATAAGTTCGATGATTGTAAAGCCTTCATGCGTCGATCTTGTTTCTAAATGCATTTTTGTAGCTCGACAACGGATTTGATAACATCATCTACTTTGATAAAAGACATGCAATTTTGCGCCAGAATGCTCTTGGGTGACTGGAATCGCGGGCATTCTTCATTACGCCTGACCACAACGAATTTAGACGTCCAGGGCGCATATTTTTCAAGAGAGGTCGGCCCCCAAAGGGCCACCAAAGGCACATTAAAATACGAAGCCAGGTGCATGACGCCGCTGTCATGAGTGAT
>CAZFON010000392.1:0-1806 GCA_964520185.1 uncultured Planctomycetales bacterium
TTGGGTCTTGTCAACACCGGGGGCTTTTATTGGCGTAACATATTTGCTTTTTTGTTGAATGGTATCCATGCCTTTGAGTTTATTTTCTGTTCGTTCTTTATCCTGGGCCATTATCCTGAAATACGTGAGAAGTACAATGCGGCCAAGGAGATCTTCCTTATCAATCCCATGGCTGCTGAGGTCATCCAAAGCCTGACCCTGTGGTTTCTGCGCCTTCATCCTCCTTTTTTTGTAGTCTTGAAAGCCCTGACACCCACAGGTTATAAATTCCGCGAATTCAATCAGGTCGTGTGGCGCGAGCGTTATTATAAAAGCAAGGCCCTGGTTTGTATCACCTGCTTTACCTCTAATTGTTACGAGGCCTATAAGATTGCCAAGGAGTTCAAGAAAAGAGGGTCGACGGTGGTCATGGGCGGCCCTCATGTGAGCTTCCTGCCGCAGGAAGCGCTGAGTTTTTGTGATACCGTGATCATCGGCCAGGCAGAGGGGGTCTGGGCCCAGGTGATCCGTGATTACGAGAAAGGTGAGATCAAGCCGCAATACAGCGGCCCGGCGAGTGAAGATGATTATGCCCGGGTCCAGGAGGAGCTTTTAAATGAGCCGCCGTACATCATCAAAGATTTCCTGGAAACCATGCGCGGCTGCAAGTTCCGCTGCCATTTTTGTTCGGTCCCCGCCTTGTCCGGAGGACAGATCAACCGCCGTCCCATTGATGCCTTTGTTGAATTGATCAAAAAGGTCAGGCCCCATTACGCGCATGTCACCTTTATCGACAATAATATTTATTCCGACCCGGCTTACGCCAAGGAGCTTTTTTTGGCCTTAAAGGCGGTCAACATCAAATGGCACAGCCAATGCACCATCGATATCGCTAAAAATAAGGAAACCCTGACATTGGCCAGGGAGAGCGGCTGCAGCGGCTTGCTGTTCGGTTATGAAGTTTCCGGCGAGTCGTTCGAGAAGAAACAGGGCGGCAAATTCGGCATGGCCCAAAAGTACAAGGAATATACCACGATCGTCAAGAAAGAGGGGATCGGGATCAAAGGTCATTTTATTTTTGGTTTTGATTCAGATACCGTCAGGAGTTTGTTTTCGCTTTGGAAATTTTGTTTTTCCCTGATGCCGCAGTTTGCCGTTCTTTCCGTGCTGACGCCGTTGCCGGGTTCCGGAGTGTACCACGATGCCTTGTCCCAACAACGCATCATCAACCTGAATTGGCGCAGTTATAGCCTTATCAGGATGGTGGTGCGTCATCCGCATTTGGACCCTCGATGGGTATCAGCCCTTTTCCCTGCCATACGGACGTTGTTCCTCCTGACCGCCTCCTGGGCAGGGCTCATGTTCTTGGCGGTGATTTTATTTTTTCCGCGTTATGGGCTGGTCGATGGTTTTTTAAGGTAGGATCATTTCAACCTTCGCAGCACGAAGGACATGTTGACAACGGCGATGGCCGCCAAAAGCACGGCAAAGGTGACAATGAATATTTGCCAGCTTTTAAAAGGATAAATGAAGGGGACAAAAAGGATGGCAGCGATAAGCGCCTTCCTGCCGACGAAATCCTGGAAGGTGATAATATCAACCAGCGAGGGGATGTGATGTTCCTTGGAGAGGTGTTCGCAGGTTTGATAAAGGGTTTGCTGGTTTAAAGTATCATTTGGGATATTGTCCAGAAGGAATTGTTCCGCGATGGCGACAACGCATTGGCGGTTCTTTTTAAAGAGCCGGACCAGTGCGATGAAGGGAAGAATGCCTAAAAGAAGGGCCCAGGGATCCTTAAGCAGGTAAGCGGCCAGGAGGACAAGGCCC
>CAZFON010000393.1:0-1799 GCA_964520185.1 uncultured Planctomycetales bacterium
TAACGTGCTCCTGATTCGCTGCCCGGCTCACTCACCGTCCGCTCGTTAACCTCGCTCCTCGCCACCCGATGATACTAATCAATAATGCCCTTCGTCGAAGGAACTTTACCTTCACGGCGAGGATCAATTGTTGTTGCTTGATCTAAAGCTAACCCTAAAGATTTAAACATCGTCTCCAAATTAGTATGCAAATCTTCACTAGGATTTTGCAAAGTAAAACTAAGCGTTGCCCCTAAATTATGGGCAAAACTTTCCATGAAATGTTCAAAATCAGAAAATTTATATCCTTCCTGAGCAACTAACAAAAATGAACGTGAGTCTCCTAAAGGATTAAATTTAAAATATCCTCTACCAGATAGATCAATTACACAATGACCTACTGTGCCTTCCATTGGGGCAAAAGCTGAACCGAAACGCTTGATGCCTGCCTTTTCTTCACCCAGGGATTTTTTAAAGGCCTTGCCCAGGACAATGCCGATATCCTCATTGGTGTGGTGAATATCAATATGCGTATCCCCGGAAACTGACAATTCCAGATCAAAATAGCCATGAAACGCAAACAGTTCCAACATGTGATCCAAAAAACCTATCGGTGTTTTGATCTTTGTTTTACCGCTGCCGTCTACGTTCAATGATACCTTTATCTGCGTTTCTTTACTTTTACGCTCAATGTCGGCTTTACGTTGCATATTATTCTCCGTTAATTAAATCTCACATTCACCGATTCCGCGTGCTTGGCCATGCTCTCCAAGAGCGCCACCTTCTCCAAGGGCTGACGTACCTTTTCCAATGCCTTCTTGGAATAGGAAATAAGGTGGCTGGTCTTGCAAAAACTTGATAACGACAACCCTGAGAAAAACCGCGCCGTACCCATGGTAGGCAGCACGTGGCTGGGGCCTGCCGCATAATCACCCAACGCCGTCGGGCTGTACGCCCCCAGGAAAATGGCCCCGGCATGCCTGATCTGCTTGGCCACACTGACGGCATCAGAGGTCATGATCTGTAAATGTTCGGGGGCGAGTTTATTGGCGATCTCAATGGCCTCGTCGATATTCTTGCAATAAATGCAGTAACCATTGGCCACGCGTTTGCGCACATCCTTGATCAATTGCTTGGAGGTGGAGAGCAGGATCGACAATCCGCCCACGTGTTCCATCTGGGCTTCCAGGTCGGCCACCACAAAATCCGTGTTGCTATAACGGTTGGCGATGACCACCAGTTCCGTCGGTCCTGCCATCATGTCAATGTCCACATAACCGAACAGTTGGCGCTTGGCTTCGGTGACATATAAATTACCGGGACCAACGATCTTGTCGACCTTGTTAACGGTCTTGGTCCCCAGGGCAAGGGCAGCAATGGCTTGCGCTCCGCCGAGCTTATAGATCTCCTTGACCTTTAAAAGATTGGCCACGGCCAGGATATAGGGGTTGACATGCCCCTCTTCATTGGGAGGCGTCACGATGACCACCCGCTCAACACCGGCGATAATGGCCGGGATGGCGGTCATATAAACAGAAGAGACCAGCGGTGCCGTACCTGCCGGGATATAAATACCCACTGAATCCAAAGGCCGCATCTCTTCCTTAAGCATGATCCCGTCATAGCCTTTGACCGTGCAAGGCTTATGCAGCTGTTTTTTATAATAGGTTGAGACATTATTGATGATGGTCTTTAAATGCCCTATGAATTCAGGAGTAATGTCCTGAAAGGCTGAAGAAATCTCACTTTCATCCACGCGCAGCTGACGGGGGCTTAACTTAACACCGTCGAAACGCCGGGTGTATTTGATCAGCGCATCG
>CAZFON010000394.1:0-1770 GCA_964520185.1 uncultured Planctomycetales bacterium
GCGTCGGTGCATCTGCCGGCGGGCTAGAGGCGTTGATAGCCCTTTTTAAATCTTTGCCAGAAAATATCAATATGGCATTTGTGCTGATCCAGCATCTGGAACCTCAGCATAAGAGCGCGTTATCCGAGATCCTTTCCAGGGAAGCGTCCTTAAATATCCGTGAAGCCAAGAATAATACAAAAGTCGAGCCGGCGCATGTTTACGTTATCCCGCCCAATACCCTCATGACTATTTCTAAGGGAAGGTTAAGAATCACCTCTCGTATAAAACGTGCTGATGGCAGATATTTACCGGTAGATTTCTTTATGTCTTCACTGGCTCAAGAAAAAAGGGAAAAGACGATCGGTATTATACTTTCGGGGACAGGCTCTGACGGGACGCAGGGTGCCAAAGCTATTAAAGCAGAGGGCGGCATTATATTCGCTCAAGATGAAAAGACGTCGCGCTATTTTGGGATGCCTTCAAGCGCCATAGCCAGCGGTTGTGCAGATTTTGTCTTGGGACCAAAAGAGATCGCTAGAAAATTGGTATATTTGGGGACGCATGGGGCAGGGACGTCTTTAATGCGGGTCGGTCATCATCTTGTCGCGGGAAACGGGTTCGGCATGATCCTTAATTTGCTACAGGATCTTGTGGGGGTTAATTTTATTCATTATAAGGAAAATACTATCAAGCGCCGCATCGCCATGCGGATGTCCTTCCATGGTATCAAGAATTACGTTGATTATTGCGGCTATCTAAAAAAGACCCCGTCTGAAGCCAATGTCTTACTCAAGAATCTTCTTATATCAGTTACTGCTTTCTTCCGTGATCCCAAGACATTTGAGGCATTAAGAAAAGAAGTCTTTCCTTTAGCCGCGAAGAATTGTTCGGCTAAAGATCCGATAAGGGTCTGGGTGCCCGCGTGTTCATCAGGTGAAGAAGTCTACTCTATTGCCATATCTCTCTACGAGTTTTTGGAAAGCAGGAAGATGAAGCCCACTATCCAGATTTTCGGCACAGATTTAAGCGGAGCGATCATCGAGAAGGCACGCGCAGCCGTCTATCCCGAAGATATTTCCGCGCATGTTTCAGCCGGGCGTCTGCGGCGGTTCTTTACCAAAACGGAAACAGGTTATAAGATCTCCAAACCTGTACGCGATCTGTGTATATTCGCGAAACATGACATAACAACGGATCCGCCATTGTCAAATATGGACATTGTAAGCTGCCGCAACCTTCTCATTTACCTGGACTCATTTTTACAAAACAAAGCATTATCGATGCTGCACTACGCTCTTAAACCCAAAGGCTTTCTTGTCCTAGGGACTGCGGAATCGGTCACGGCCCTACCGGAACTCTTTACCTCTGTCGATAATAAACAGAAAATTTATGCGAAGAATATTTCTTCTCGAAAAGGGATACCTAATATCGGAACACTATTTACGGCTTCAAAATCAAAACGCCGTAAAGCGGCAAAGAAAGTTATGCCCAAACAAGTCCTGTCCAAGCAGCCTATTATTGCGAAGCGATATATGCCCAAAGCAGCAGGGTTCGATAAAACAATTATTGGGGATACCGATAAAGATATTACGAAGTTAAGAAAAGAATTTGCGCGGACGGTGAAACGCCTGAATGCAATCAGCGAGGAGAAGGACACTTTTAACGAGGAACTAAGGGCGGCGAACGAGGAGATCCAGTCCAGCAATGAAGAGTTGCAGAGCATGAATGAGGAACTTGAGACATCCAAAGAGGAGCTCCAGTCAACCAACGAGGAATTGCTTTCGATGA
>CAZFON010000395.1:0-1768 GCA_964520185.1 uncultured Planctomycetales bacterium
TGGAGAAATACGGGTTACGCTGCCCTTTATATACCGGTCAAGCAGCACATCGCCTATGACCAGCAAGCGCTTGCCTTTAAAACGACGTATGATATTGGCGTACTTAGACATCCGAAACTCCCTTTGGAAAGCGGCATTCTAACACAGTTTGCAGAGGGGGTCAATGGGAAGGAGAATGAAAAAGGTGACAGGTACATTTTTGGCTAAACAGCATTAAAACAAAATGTACCTGTCACCTTTTTGTCAATTTTGCTAATATATTCGCATGCATTCCCCGCTTCGGCCCTGGATCTTGAGCATCATCTTCTTAGGCAGCTTCTTTTTCCACCTTTCCCTAATAAGCAAAGGGCCGGTGACTGTTGACTGCTTAAATCTTACCGTTGCTTCTCAGGCCACCCTTGAAAGCAATCAGCTCCATTATCTACCCGGAGCAGGCTATCCTTTAATGGTCTTATTAGGATCGGCTTTTATTGCCTTGGGAAAATTGCTTGGTCCTACAGACCCTATTATTTCGGTCAATTTTATCAGTATACTTTTCAGCTCTATTGCCGTTTTAGTTTTCTATCTTTTAGTTGAAACCATTTGTGATCCCATCATAGCCGCCTTAGCCTCTCTTCTCTTGCTTCTCAATCCCCTTTTTATCGACGTTTCCACCTATGGGATAAGCCATGCTCCTGCGCTGTGTTTTCTCTTTTTAGGAATGCTGTCACTTTTGCGTTTTCAAACCGCCGGAAACAAGACAAATCTATTATTGAGCGCCTTATATCTTGGGCTGATGGGTGCTGTGCGCCTTCAGGATTGTATCGTTACCTTTCCAGCCGTCTGTTTTCTCTATTGGGCGGGCCTCAAGGAAAACGGCCTAAAAAACAAGGCCCGTTCCTTTCTTCTATTTATCTCGATCATTCTTTTGATCATTGTACTCTTCCACCTGCCTTATTTTATTTCCGATCAAACCGGCTATTCCCATCAGGCCAGGGATTATTGGAAATTAAACAGCATGAGAAGCCCGTCTTCCGGAATTTTTATATTGAGTTTATGCTATTTAGAAAAAATATTTAATTTCAACATCATCGGAATATTGTGTTTTGCTGTTAGTCTTTACTACACAGCCAAATTCAACAAAAAGCTTTTATTTTTTATCCTTCTTTGGTCGGCAGTCCCCTTGATCGTATATGGCAATATTACGACGAGCTCACCCCGGTTCTTTACCATCCTCGTGCCTGCTATCGTCGTACCGGTCAGTATTTTCTTGGGCACCATGCTAAAGCATAAGAAAATGCTTTGGAAAATCATCGTTCCTGTCTGCTATTTAATGCTACTCCTTCGGCCTCTATTAAATATTTACCCAACCTTCAGCTACAGGCATCACCATCGGGCGATCACTGATTTTTATCTTTGGGTGAAACAATCCACCCCTCCTCATGCCGTCATTATCTGTTGCGATGACGGCCCGTTTATTGCTTATTACGCCAAGCGGCAGACACTCGTCAGGCCGGTCGCTGTCAGGAGGCGTTTAGAGCTTGACGAATGGAACGTTTTTCAAAGAACATTAGACAAGATTTTAAACGATAAGGGACAGGTATACATATCCGAATGGACTCTTATTGCCAATGACGCGTATCAGGAATTCCAACATTTACTGCGGCAACATTATGAGCTGATCGAAGTAGGAAAAAAACCAATGCAGGTTTGGTATAATACGCCCCTTGAGAGTGACGTCTGGGAATGCCGGCTTTATCGTATAAAAGCCAAATGAACTTTAATACTC
>CAZFON010000396.1:0-1762 GCA_964520185.1 uncultured Planctomycetales bacterium
GATAATATCCCAATCATATTGTTCAAGGACAAATTTACGCGCCTCTGTACCTATTTCCTGGGTTTTTTGAACGTTATCTAATAAAAATAATACTTTATCTGCAAAATCCTGAGGGGTATCTGCCACCAAAATATTCTTCCCCTCGGTGTATGCGATCCCTTCAGCTCCAATAGAGGTGGAAACAATGGCTTTTGACATTGACATCGCCTCAAGTATTTTAAGCCGGGTCCCTCCTCCAATACGCAAGGGAACAATGGAAACCTTCGCGCGACGGATATATGGCCTAACATCTTCAACCCGGCCTGTTACAATGACCCGGGGGTCGCGGACGGCCAGATCTTTCACCACCGTGGAGGGCTTTTTCCCGACTACATATAGTTTGACCAATTCTTTTTTATGCCATATCAAAGGTAGTATTTTATTGCAGAAATAAGTTATCGCATCATCGTTGGGCAGCCAATCCATGGCACCCGTAAAAATAAGAGAAGCTTCCCCATCCTGATCTTGATTTAAAGCAGGGGTGCAATAGCCCGTGTCAACCCCATTGGCTATGACATTCACAGGCGTTTGCCCGGACACCAAACTACTTAATATTTCTTTGTCCTCGAGGGAACAGGCAAAAACACTTTTAAATTCATTGATCTTCATGGCTTCGAAGGATCTCATTTTAAGGGCTTGCTGCCGGTAAAGCATTTTCTTTATGCCCCATGGCTCAACCTGAAAACATCGTTCCAAAAGTTTATATTCAACGTTGTGGGCATCTAAGAAACAAGGTGTGCCTTTAAAACATTCAACGTAATGAGCCAGATGCAGATGATCGAAGTGCACCGCATCGAAATGTTGTTCCTTAACCAGTTTTTCCAAGGCAACTTTCATCCGTGGAGAGTTATATTTAATAATGGAATGCGGATATTCCCCAAAGAGCATGTTCTTGGCCATTTGAAATAAGGTGGTTTCCTTGGCAGGGACCAGGGTGACCTTGACACCCAATTGCTCAATTTCCTGTTTCCATTTTTCGTCCTGTGATTCAAACGAAAAAGAGACCATATGCATATCGGCCATTTTGGCAAGTTGTTTAAATAAACTTATCGTACGGATCCTTCCGCCAGTATCCGGTGGCCATGGTAATCGCGGAGCTAAAAATAGAATATCCATATTATTTTAATACCCTTTCGTATGATTCCCTATATTCTTCGGCCATACGTTGTCCGCTATAATGCTCATGAACATCCTTATAGGCCTGATCGGCCAGTATTTGTCTTTTATGGGCATCATTGAACAAACTGATCATGGCTTCAGATAAAGCATCGGGGTTACCGGGATCGATCAAAATACCGTTCTGTCCATTCCTTATCACCTTCGGTAGTGCCCCTACCCTGGTGGCAATGATCGCTACCTTGGAAGCCATGGCCTCTAGGATGGTCATAGGCAGGCCTTCCGTAAAAGAAGCATTTACAAGGATATCACAAATCCTATAAACTTCAGCCATATCCTTTCGGTTCCCTGTGAAAATGACGCAATCGGACAGACTTAAATTATCCACTATTTTCTGCAAGGCCGTCTTTAAAGGCCCATCACCCACGACAAGGCACTTAATATTAGGATATTGCGGTGTTACTGAATTTAATGCTTTAAAAAGGATCTTATGGCCCTTTTCCTCACTAAGGCGACCGACGATCGCCACGACCATATCACCGGCATTGATCCCTAGGTCCTTTCTCAAATTTGGGACCTGTCCACAGAAGGAAAATGCGTTCATATC
>CAZFON010000397.1:0-1754 GCA_964520185.1 uncultured Planctomycetales bacterium
AAAGAGGGATTCCCAGGCCCAAGACATAGGCCAGGGTTATGGCCACAACCTTAATATTAATTGATTGTGTCGCGGACAAAGTGGCTATCGTCGCTAAAATAGGTCCCGCGCAAGGCGCCCAGACCAGCCCTAAGGAAAAACCGGTGAACAGCCCTGCCGTAAAACCACTGCCCTCTTTTTTAAAACGTGACTGCAAGGGCCCTAATAAATTATTGATAAAAACTTCGAACCTTGCACCCAGTGCCGGGACCAGCATCGCTAAACCCAAGCAGGCAATGATCAGGGTGGCTGCAAGGCGCAGGCTGTTGGGATCAAAAGGGATTATTTTGACGAGGGTGGAAATAAAAAGCGTAAAGACCGTAAAACTCGTCATCACGCCGATGGTCAATCCCAAGGACCTTCTTCTGCCGCCGGCGGATGATGCTGAAAAAACAATGGGCAAGAGAGGCCATATGCAGGGCGCCAAAATGGTGACAAAGCCTGCCAGGAAGGAAAAAACAAGAAGGGTCGTCATTTCTTGCCCCTGTTATTTGTCGAAAATTGTCAACGTAAACGGCAATGGGACATATCCCATGCTGCCCTGGGTTGATTGCGGATGGCCGATATTCAGGTGCTGGCCTTCAAATCCATTGGCCATAAGAAAATCGTGTATCTCTTGGGCACGTGATCGGGCAAGAGCGTTCAAGGCTGTCAGGTCAGGCGGTGCATTTTCGATGAGCTGGCGTTTGATCTCCTGGTCGAATTTCTCATCGTCATAACTGCCCCATCCTTTTTTATACTTTTTGCCCAAGGCCCATAACCCCCGGATCCCGAAACGGCGTTGATATAAAAGCTGATACACCTTTGCGTCCGGCCCGCTGGCTTGTTTCCTTAATAATTCATAATCCTTGGCAAAGCTTTCAGCCTCAATCGCCCTCCAATCCATCAGGGGGTCATAACTGCCGTCAACTTCAAGGCGCAGCTTTGGCCGTTCTTTGAGGCCTTTGATCAATTTGGCCAACTTGTTCTTCTCGGCACCGGACAAAAAGGCCTTGCCCGGCGTGAAACGGACATATCCCAATTCATCCGTGCCTGTCTCTTCTCCCAGGAGAGAACCCAAGACCGAAAAGGGCGAAGTAACGAGCTTCATAAAGAAATTACGGATAACTTGAAAGATCAAATGGGTGTATTCAAACTTTGGATCACTCATATCACCTGACACCGGCAAAGCTATTTTGATCTCCCCTCGCGGGTCTTCCAGAAGGGCGACAGCCAGGCCAAAAGGCAAAGGCAAGGCGTCCTTACTCTGTATGCTGTTGCCGAATTCAAATTTTTGGATCAACAGGCGTTGGGAGGCGGTAAGCTTATTGGCACTGATACGGTAATTCATCCTCAAATCCAATTTCCCGTCTTTCAGGGCCCGTCCGGTATATTTGCCAACATAGGGCGTCAGGACCACCAAGGCATAGTCATTAAGATTAAAGGACGTTTCCATGTCCAATGGCTTGGCAAGAGGTTTAATGAACACTTCCGTCGATATTCTTCCCATATTATCTAATTGGGCCTTAAATTTGACATCGGCTTGGGCCTCAGGATCGGTCGAGACATTAGTAATGCTCAAATCAAAGGCAGTCAAGGCGGTCGAAAAAGGAGGACTGACCGTTTTGTCGGTAAAATGGACCTGACCATTGAGATCGATCTTATCGACAACAACAGCCGGTAAAGGCAGCGGCTCTTCATTTAAAGGGGATACCTGCTTGTTTGCGTGAGTGACA
>CAZFON010000398.1:0-1750 GCA_964520185.1 uncultured Planctomycetales bacterium
AACGCTGACTTGACATGAGCACTGATGTCACGGCCCTCAATAACAATGTTCATCGATCTTTGCTCTATTGATAAATGAAATGTGATCTTCCCTTCCTTGCCGCCGAAAATAATGAGTTTTCCAGCCTTATCCTCAGCCTGATGCCAACCCTCAAATACAGGAGAACCCGACAATTTACCGATGATACTTTCTGCGACCATCTTTTGCACGTCCTCCATGACCTGAGTACCCTCAATTTCCGGCTGCACTGTATTAAGAGAATTTAAAAACGACGGAATATGGGCAATACCCGGAGTAAAATAAACTGAATTGCTTTCATGCGATAAGCGGTATCCCATCCATTGGGTGCGCAGATCATCCGTCTGTTTTAATTGCTTATGAACGGCGGCTATTTCTTCGGCTTTTCCCCGGGCTTGTGGCTCTTGAAATGAGCCGATGACCTCCTGAATTTTTTGAGCATCAGCATTTAAAAACCGTCCATTGGAAAACATCATGCCCATGAATTGGGTAAACTCATTGTCCCCGACCATTGCTTTTAGATCTCTGATAAGTGGCCTTATCCTCTGATTTAAAACATCCTGCTTCATGGACAAATAAGTATGCTCCACGGAAACAATGCTGTGAGGCATTTCTCCTTTGATGTCCAAGTAATATGCCGGTCCTAAATATAAAAGCAGTACCTTATCCCTGAGTTCAGGATTTACATAGGCTAACCGGCTTTGTAAACCGGCAAGCTCCCGCTCTTTGTTCTTCATGTCCGCTGAAATATCCGTCAGGGCAAACCTGTCTTCCAGGGCCCAAACCTCCAACTGCCCGCTTTGGTTCAACCTGCGAACATCTTCGATAACCGTATTGTAATTGGTCAATACTTGTGTAAAAAGGGAGTTCTGCACGACCTAACTTAAAACCGTTTCTAACTGTACCGTTGGTGTGTTAAAGATCATTCTCAATAGAAAATCATCCGCTTGTTGAGTGGAGTGATGAATGCCACGGATAAAAACCCTGTTTGTTGAACCTGGCAGCGCAATGGTATGAAGCTCATAGAGATCGTTCACCTTAACTCTGACAGGGGTCGCCGTGGCCCCATTTGTTTGCGGCTCACCCTCTTGCCCTGCCCAGACGGGCAAGGCTACCAAAGAGACGCCGGCCAAGATCCATTGGGCCCCCACTCTCCAGCCAACGGGAGGTTGTTGAAAGATCGTCATGGCGCCGTCAACGGCAAACAAAGGCGCTGCCACTACACCACCGGAGAAATATTTTCTGACCACCGTTTTTTGTGTCAGGGGATCGGTTTCCTCTTTTATATAATTATAAGTCCCCTTTTTGAAGGCCATGAGATACCGTTGATAGATCTTCTCTTTGCTTAAATGGTCCTCTAAATTTATCCCCGATATTTTATGCTGGTTGATATAAACCTGGCTTAAGATATCTTCCTTGATCTTCTTTTTATACCAGGCCGCCAGGATCAAGGACTGAAAGATTTGCCGCAGCTTGGAAAAATTCTTGCCCTCATTCACCTCTCGGTTCAATTCAGGGATAATGACAGTCCGGACGATTTGAGCCCCTAGCGCATTCTCATTCTTTTCACGGACCTTCCCCTCCTTTTGCAAGGCCAAGTAATCTTCTTCCAACAACACCCGCAACTGGCTTTTAACAACGTAAGCCGTTCCTGATCGCGCATCTTCATAGACCAAGGCCTTTTCAGGGACGATCCATACCTTATTAAAGGTGTTGACGGGTATATCCGTTG
>CAZFON010000399.1:0-1746 GCA_964520185.1 uncultured Planctomycetales bacterium
AAGTTTCTTGCCAGGATGGGCATACATGTACCCTAACAACAAACGCAGGTTGGCCAACTGCTGCCAGCGGTCCCCGGGCATCTTGCCAACCAGGGCCCCTTTGCCATGGGTCACCTCGTCGTGGGAAAGGGACAACAAAAAATTCTCCGAATAAGCGTAAAGAAAGGAGAACGTCAGGTCATTGTGATGGTGCTTGCGGTAGATGGGGTCCTTGGTCATGTACACGAGGGTATCATGCATCCAGCCCATGTTCCATTTCATGCCGAAACCAAGCCCGCCGGTGGACGTGGGCCTAGACACGCCGCCCCACGCTGTAGATTCTTCGGCAAACATTTGCGTGTCCGGGTAATTGGCGTAGATCACTTCATTGAGCCTTCGCAAGAATTCGATGGCGTCTAAATTTTCACGCCCGCCGAATTCATTCGGGATCCAGTCATTGCCGCGGGAATAATCCAAATAAAGCATGGACGCAACCCCGTCTACACGCAGGCCGTCGACGTGGTATTTGTCCATCCAGAACGAGGCTGAGGAGATCAGGAATTCCTTGACCTCATTGCGGCCGTAATTAAAAATGGAGCTCCTCCAGTCCGGATGATAGCCTTTGCGCGGATCTGCGTGCTCGTAGAGATGCGTACCGTCGAAATACACCAGCCCATGCTCATCGGTGGGAAAATGCGAAGGTACCCAGTCAAGGATAACGCCGATGCCGTTCTGGTGGAGGCAGTCGACCAGATACATGAAATCCTGCGGCGTGCCGTAGCGGCTGGTGGGAGAAAAATAACCCAGGGTCTGATAGCCCCAGGAGCCGTAAAACGGATACTCCATCACGGGCATAAATTCCACGTGGGTATATCCCATCTCTTTGATATATTCGGGAAGCTGGACGGCCAGTTCGCGGTAGGTCAAAGGGCGATTGCCTTCTTCCACCACCCTTTTCCAAGAACCGATATGCAATTCATAAATGCACATCGGCCCCTCCAGGCTGTTATGACGGCGGCGATCCTTCATCCATGCCTCGTCCTGCCACTGGTAGTCGAGGCCCCAGACAATAGAGCCAAAATGCGGGGCCACTTCGTTATAAGAAGCAAAGGGGTCCGCCTTTTCCACCTGGTATTGACCTTGGGCCGAGACGACAAAATATTTATAGACCTCACCCTGGGCAAGGTTCGGGATAAAGCCTTCCCAGATGCCAGAGGAATCCTGACGAACTTTTAGAGGATGCGCATTCCTCTGCCACTGATTGAAATTACCAACGACCGAAATACTTTTGGCATTAGGCGCCCAAACGGCAAAATGCACTCCCGCAACCCCGTCCACCACCGTTAGATGCGCCCCTAATTTATCGTAGAGCTTAAAGTGGCTTCCCTCTTTAAAAAGATAGGTATCATGGTCTGTGATAAAAACATCCGTCATTTTAACCGCTTCTTCGCTCATAAAGAATGACCCTGTCTCCATTTATCGGCGTGGCGGTTCAGCCAATCTTCCTGGGCCCATTGCCAGCCCACATCGCGGCCGGCTTTCTCGCTTTCACACCATTTATGCTTCTCTATTTCCTGCCTGACCTCCGGGACCTTCAGCAGATCTTCTTTCAAGGCCTTCATTTCAAGCTTGGGCTTGCGGGACTCGAGCTTCTTGATCGGCTCCTGATATACGCGCGTCAAATCAACGTAACTTTTATATGGCACAGTTGTCTTTCCTTTCTGGACAGCTTCCATGCCCCGCCGGCAAAGCTCCTTGGCGTAATCT
>CAZFON010000400.1:0-1730 GCA_964520185.1 uncultured Planctomycetales bacterium
TCCCACCAAACATGGATATTGCTCAGGACATCTTTTAAAGAGGAATCATTGAAAAGGAAGTTTTGCGGGCAAGCCAGCAGGTACAGCGGGATCCATTCCTGGGCAGGAACGGGATGGGCGATCTCCCTGGCGATGGAAATGGGGATTTGCCAGCATAAAAAAGGTAAGGCTGCGATCACAAAAATGGTGCTTGTTTGAAAGATCAATTTCCAGCGTTTAGGATGGCAGAAAAGAATGAAGGTCAGCATGTACAGCATGGGGAATAAACTGTAGATGGCGTGGATGTTGACCTCCAGTCCCCAAAGCAGGCCGGCCAACAGGAAGCGTTCGCGATAAAAATAATAGAAACCGGAGAACATAAAAATAAAGGCGAATTCTTCATGGCAGAAACTGCGGTAAAGGAATTCATCCGTGCGGCCAAGCAGAAGGAACATCGCGGTGGCGCATACCGCTGTAAATATACTGCCTCCGATCAAAAGCCAGAGCCTGTATATAAAATAAAACATGAGATAACGTGAAATTAAAAAAAGCGCAAAATAGGTGGCTGGGATCTGTTTGACGGTGATGATCTTTGCCAGGATGGGATAGAGCCAACAGGTGAAATATTTGGTCGCGCTCTCCACATAATAGTCACCTTTGTATAGAGAGGGATCGATGAGATGCTTGAGGATGGGGATTTCCAGGTGCTGATCGTCCCATCCGTATATATAAGGGCTGGTGGCTAAGTAAGCGAGGAGAAATAGAAAAGCGATCAAAAAATTATTTTGTAATAATTTTTTCATTTGCCTTAGAATGTTGTGTAGAATTATTTCTATATTATATTAGTGTCAGTCTAAATTTTTTATCACTTCTTGTCAATGCACAGATGATTAAATTAAAAGAAAAAGGATTTATCCTGGGGGTCCTCCTACTGGCCCTGGGCTTGCGTATCCATCTCATGACGCGCAGCCTTTTTTATGATGAACTTTACATCGCTGTTCATGGTGCCCAGGCCCATAGCCTGTTTGAGGCCCTTTTTAAGACCTTTGACCCGTCAAATCATCTGGGATACACAGCGCTCGTTTATCCTACCTGCCATCTTTTGGGTATTAAGGAATGGACATTACGGCTTCCTGCCCTGTTGTTTGGCTTAGGGAGCATTTTTCTTTTTTGGCAATGGGTAAGGAAATACTTTTGTGTTGCCACGGCCCTTCTTGGGGCCATTCTCCTGGCTCTGGCACCGGCCCATATCATCTGGAGCGCCTCAGCCCGCGGTTATTCCGCATGTATTTTTTTTACCATCCTATCGAGCGCTCTTTATTTTTCTTTGCTTGAGAAGCCCAGCCTTAAGACCGCAGTAATGCTTACCTTGACAAATATTTTTGCTTCTTCTTTTCATGTTTATTTTTTGTGCGTTTTTTTGGCCCAATTCCTGCATTTTTTATGGATCAGCATCCGTTTCTTTTCCAACCATGGGCCTTCTATCAAGAAGGGATCAATAGTCAATATTTCGCTTTCCATCGCAGGTTCCTGCCTGGGATCGCTCTTGATCTATTTTTCCGTCTTAAGAGGGTTGATCTTTATGGCCCGGGATCACAGGGCCCTGGTGCCGGATTTTCCATTGACCTTATGGCGCGATCTATGGTCAGTTCCTTTGTGGCCTTTGGGGTTATTTTGCCTGATCTTCATGTTCATCGGCTTCATCCATTCCAATAACCGGCTCCTTCATTGGCGGGTGTATGTGGCCCTTT
>CAZFON010000401.1:0-1729 GCA_964520185.1 uncultured Planctomycetales bacterium
TCGAAAAAAGGCGGCAAATAACGGCAGGTGATATAACAGTATTTATCGATGGTGGTGGCCAGCACCGCCCCGTTATGGTCCTGGTACCAAGCGCTGTAATCAGTGCCGCCGCCGAAGAATGAAACGCGAAAAGGAGTACGGGAAATGATCATTTGACGATGGGAGCCTCTTCCAAGATCCTGCGTTTTAATTTGATTTCCGTTGATTTGACCGTTTCGTCCAACGCCGCCTCGCCGAATTTCTGTTCGATCAGCTCCAGGTATTTCGGGCTCGTATGGTATTTCATCCAGGCCTCGTCCCTGAAAGCCAACACCTGCGAGGCGGTCAAATATTTTGTCGGCAAAGTCTGGGCCTCATAAGAGTGTTGGGAATAACCTGTATAGCTCGACGGTAATTTCCATCCCTCTTTTTTAGCCATGCCGTACAAAGGACTTCCCGGATAAGCCATGGCCGAATAAAAATTGGCTTCTTCCGTATTCATCTCCGTGGCCAGGTCCATGGTCATCTGCATGCTCTCAAGATCATCCTCGGGCAGACCGAAAATATAATTGCCGATGACATTGATGCCGTGCTCGCGGATCTTGTGGACGACCTGCCTTATGTCCGTGTCCTCAAAACGGCCCTTGGTCACATCTTTGCGCACCCGAGTATTGCCGCTTTCGATCCCCAGGGCCAGCCAATTGACGCCGGCTTTCTTTAACGTCTCCAGGTACTGGTCCCGCACCGTGTCCACCCTGGAATAGCACCAGATATTGAAATGATAACCGCGTTTGATGATAAGTTCGCAAAGTTTCAGGAAATGGTTGGCATTGAGCACAAAAAGTTCGTCGGCGATCTTGATATTGGTAATGCCCTGGGCGGCGAAGAAATCGAATTCTTTGATGATATGCTCCGGGTCCCAGTAGCGGAAGACCGCCGAACCGTCGGAATATTCATTTTCCTGGCGATTGATGATATTGATCATACAAAAGGAACATTTCATGGGACAGCCCAAGGAAGTATACAAAGCCACAAAAGGCTGGCGCTGTGCATTATTGGGATAGGCATGCCAAAGGGAGGTGCGGTAATTCTTCAAAGGCAACAGGTCCCAGGCAATGCCGGGAAGGTCGCGGGGCAGGTCTTCCTTGGGCACGATGGGCGATGGCCTGTTAAGGATAATGTGCCCCTCCCGGCGGTAACCCAGGCCGTCCACCTTATCCAGATCATCGATGAAATTCGTCATTAATAACGTGGAAATGGTATAAACACCTTCGTTCTGGCAGATAAAATCGATGGCAGGATGTTTTACCAGGACCTCTTGCGGCAAGGCGGCGATATGTCCGCCGACAAAAAGGATCTTGCTCTCAGGCGACATGCCCTTGACCACTTGGGCCAGGTGCGTTGCTTCGGTCATGTTCTGTGAACTGGCGGAAGGCTGCTGGCCATAGACCACAAAACAAACCAAGCGTGCGATATTACCGATGATCTGCTTGGCGGACTGCTGTTCATCCAAATGCAGGGCTTCACAATCGAGGATATTGACGGAAAAACCCCTGGAACGGCAATGATTGGCCAGCATACCGGCCCAGATCGGAGGCTCAATGGCGGAATAATGATTGGCCAGGGCCTGATAGATCTTTTTGGCTCCGTTGGCATGCACAAAGAGGACATCCAGCTGTTTCATGCAGATCCCCTAAATATTGGCAAATTGATTGCGTTTAATGACTTGGTAGCCTTTGATCAATTCCTG
>CAZFON010000402.1:0-1720 GCA_964520185.1 uncultured Planctomycetales bacterium
CGCTGGCCGAGCTGCGCTCCAGCCTACGCGCAGCCTCCGACGAGTCCACGGTCCTGACCGCACCCGCGCAGTCGGTCTCCGTCGTGGCCGAGGCGCTCGGCCAGGCCACCGAGCAGCTCGAAAGAGCCCGCGCCAGCCTCCGCACCCTCGCGCCGATGCTGGACTAGATTCGCATGTCCGCCGCCCTCAATGTCGGCGCCGCGCAGGCTGCGGCAGCGAGGCTGGTCATAGCGGATGTGCATCAGGCCCGTGACCGCGCGCTCTGCGATGCCCTGGCCGGGATGCCGTTTGCGCAGATCGCGCGCCTGACCCCGGAGCAGGTGGCCATGTATCGGGCGGCGATCCAGCGCGAGGCCGATCAGTGCCGGATGTTGGAGGGGATGCTGCCATGACCCCCCTCGCCAACCCCTACGACGCCGAAGCCCGCGAGGCCCGCGAGGCCGCATCCACGGCCGCCGCCCAGGCCCGGCACGAGGCGCGACGGAATGATGACTGCGGCGTGACCGACGAGGAAATGCTGCGGCGGCAACTGCTGGCTTATGAGATGGAGGGATTGCTGTGAAAAAGATTCTGGCCTGGCATTTCGTGGGCGACACTCTCCGCGACAGTCGCCCGATTCCCGCCGATGGCGAAGTCCTGCGCCACGACGGCGAGATGGTAATGTGCGAATCCGGCCTGCACTGGAGCCGCACCCCGCTTGCCGCGCTTGGCTACGCCCCGGGTCCGACGCTTTGCCGTGTCAACGTGTGGGGCGACACGCAGGAGGAAAGCGACAAGGGCATCAGCCGTAACCGCGTCATCCTGTGGCGGATGGACTGCACCGATTTGCTCCGCGAGTTCGCTCGTCGCTGCGCGTTGGATGTCGTGCATCTCTGGAACGCACCCGAGGTCGTCCTGAATTACCTCAAGACAGGCGACGAGAGTTTGCGGGCTGCGGCGCGGGCTGCGGCGTGGGCTGCGGCGCG
The DNA here is from genome assembly GCA_964520185.1 of uncultured Planctomycetales bacterium. Taxonomy (GTDB): domain Bacteria; phylum Omnitrophota; class Gorgyraeia; order Zapsychrales; family Fredricksoniimonadaceae; genus JABDGZ01. The sequence continues at coordinate 966 of CAZFON010000402.1, forward strand.
GGATGCGGCGGGGGATGCGGCGCGGGCTGCGGCGTGGGCTGCGGCGGGGGCTGCGGCGGGGGCTGCGGCGTGGGCTGCGGCGTGGGAGAAACTCAAGCCAGCCGTGACCTCGCTCCAGGATTCGGCATTCGAGCTTCTGGATCGACTCATTGCCGCGGAGGCCACTGATGCCGTTTCTCTTGCTTGAAGTCGATGAACAAGGCGCAACGATCCGCGAAGTTGCCCGCGGTGAAGCTGTGGCCGTGACGCTCGGCGCGTTCATGCAGTGCGAGATCAAAGACATGAATTGCCTGCGGCTGACGCTCTTGCCCGACGCGCATCGGCAGGCGTCCGCGGCGAAGTACAAGACGGTGCATCAAGACTCGTGAGAACACCCCGGCCGGGAGCGGTGAAGTTGTCGGGATCGCGCTGGTGAATGGGAGACACCACCGACCCGCAGCGACATCACCCGGCCGGGGCCGAAAGACGGCGGAAAAGCGGGCAGGAAGCGCTCCGCTTGGCCTATCGGGATCGTACCCCGGAGCCGTCTCTGTGTGTTGTGAGTTGCGTTACTTCTTTCCCTGGGTGTCCCATGTCGATCCTGTCACGGATCACGCGGGAGGCGAAGCCTCTTCCGCCGCGAATCGTCCTCTACGCCGCCGAGAAGTTCGGCAAAACTTCGTGGGCTGCGCATAGCTGGAACCCGATCTTCCTCATGAGCCCCGGCGAAACCGGTCTGCTCTCGCTCCTCGAAGCTGGCCGCGTTCCTCCGGTCG
>CAZFON010000403.1:0-1713 GCA_964520185.1 uncultured Planctomycetales bacterium
GACAAGTCCTTGATATCTTCCATTTCCTCACGCACCAGGGAAGCCATGGTTTTGACCTCCTCCTGAGGCACGTCAAAAACCAGCTCATCATGCACGGTCATGATCATCGTTGAAGATAATTTTTCCCTGGAGAGCCGGCGGCTGATCTTGACCATCGCTATTTTGATGATGTCCGCCGCGGTCCCCTGCATGGGAGCGTTGATGGCCTGGCGTTCGGCGAACTGCCGCAAACCCATATTACGGTTATTGATGTCCGGCAAATAGCGACGGCGGCCAAAAAAGGTCGTCACGAACCCCAAGTCCCTGGCCTTTTGGATCTCCCCGTCCAGGAATTTACGCACTTTCGGATAACGCAAAAAATATTTATCGATAAAATCCTGTGCTTGAAACACAGGAACATTCAAATCCTTGGCCAGGCTATACGCCCCCATGCCATAAACGATACCGAAATTGATCCGTTTGGCCGCGTAACGCATTTTTTCATCCACTCGTGCTTCAGGCACCTCAAACATCAGGGAAGCGGTGTAGCGATGGATGTCCCCGTCCCCGCGACAGGCTTTTTGCAATTCTTCATCCTTGGCCAGCATCGCCAAGATCCTTAATTCGATCTGCGAATAGTCGGCGGATAGAAGGACATGATCTGTTGTATAAGGCACAAAGGCCCGGCGGATTCGCTGACCGAATGGTGTGCGGATCGGGATATTCTGCAAATTGGGATTGTTCGAACTCAACCGCCCGGTCTCAGCGCCGGCCTGGTTAAAGGTCGCATGCAGGCGATTGGTATCAGCATTGACCAAAAGCGGCAAGGCGTCGATGTAGGTAGACTTTAGTTTGGCCATCTGCCGGTATTCCAGGATCAGGGCAGGCAACGGATGCTGGGAAGAAAGCTTTGTCAGGACCTCTTCATCCGTTGAGAACCCGGTCTTGGTCTTTTTAACCGGCGGCAGCTTAAGGCGCTGGAATAAAACTTCGCTTAATTGCTTGGGGCTGTTGACATTAAACGGTTCTCCCGCGATCTTAAATAAAGACCCCTCCAGTTGGACGATCTTGCTTTCGCATTCCTTGGACAAGCTCTCCAATACCGGTATATCAAGCTTGACACCATCGGCTTCCATTTCAAAAAGCACACCAGACAAAGGCATTTCCACATCATTATAAAGAAAGTCAAGGTTTTGCTCTTTCAATAAGCGCTTTTGGGTCGCATACAATTCGCGCATCCCTTCGTCGCTGGCCCGTAAGGTGGGTAAATGATATTGGCCCTGACCGCCGGACAATAGATAATCCGCAAGATAAACATCAAAGACTTGGGCTTTTAAGTGCTCCTCTTTGACCTGGCCTGCCTTACGCAAAGCTTTAAGGTCATAGGCGATAAAGATCGGTTTTCCCCCCTCCTCAGTTTTGACCCAATTTTTCACCTCCCCGGCAGCCGGGAGAGACACTCCCTCAGGCGCAAATTCCTGGGCAAATTTCCGGAATTCCAAACCGGTAAAAAGCGTATATAATTGTTCGCGGTCCGGCTTCGGGAAGGCCAGATCATCGATGGTGGCATCTACCGGCGCCTGGGCATCAAGCTGGGCCAATTCCTTGCTTAAAAAAGCCATATCTTTAGAAGCCAACAATTTCTCCTTCACCCCCGCCGGTGCAACCTGGTCTATATGCTTATAAATGCTTTCCAAAGATTTGAATTCGTCAATAAGCTGGCGGGCACCTACT
>CAZFON010000404.1:0-1713 GCA_964520185.1 uncultured Planctomycetales bacterium
GTGAACTGCCGGACTGCCAATTGGAACAATAATCCTGGCAGTTCCCCGGTGTGGTGTTGGGGTTAGAAGTATTGCATACCTGATAAATGGTCCCTGCCCCTGGAGAGGTATCCGCTGGGCAAATCCCGCAGGATTGCCCGCAAGAATTACCGCAGTTATCCGTTGAACAGCTTGTTGCACAAATACATTCTCCGGTGACCGTCCCAAAAGTTCCATTGGAACATGTTGCCGTTGGAGAGCCGCCGACACCCGCCGTACATCCAGAGGGACAAGTTGCAGTACTTGAATTGCCATTGGTTGTTCCTGGTATTGTCGACCCACAGCCGCCACTGCCCACCGGAAGACCTGCACAGGGCGCTGTCCCTCCGCAAGATCCTGTAACCGTTGACCAAACCCCATGCGAACATGTTGCCGTTGGTTGACCTGCTCCGCCCGGCGAACAATTATTAGGACAACCTTCTTGCACAGGAGTGGCGCCGTCCGGTGATTCAGGGAAGGTGACCTGACAGGGCCCTGTCCCAAATATCATTTGAGGGCAACTGCATGTGCCGGCACTGGTGGTACTGCTGCATGTTGACCCTGTGGGACAGACATAGGTGCAGGCTACTCCGCAATTATCATTGCCGCAACCATACTGCCCGCATGGCGGGGTCGCAGAACATCTACACTGCCACGATCCCGTCGGAGTATCCCACTGGCAGGATTGTCCGTACCCGCAGGCATTAGTACCATTACATCCGTTTTGAAAATGACATACGTCCGGACCGCAAGAAGATACTGTCGTCCCATCGCTGCCCGTCGGGCATACCCCCGGCGAGGTACATGCAACACATTTACCTTGGAAAGGATCGATAAGAACTGGTTGGCCCAGTGGAGGAGTATAGGTATAGGTGCCTGGACCGATATAAGTGCCATTAGCATCGCAAATATGACCTGCACCACAGGCACTGGGCCCATTACACCCATTGGGATACCCGCAGGAATCCGGACCGCAGGTAGCTAGATACGAGGTGCCATCTGCTAAATGGATGGTGGGGCAAGTCCCCGGCGTGCACGAGCATCTGCCTCCGGTACATGTCGAACCATTAGGACAAGGGGTGGCGCCGCCGCAGCCGTTGGCATTGCCACAGGTGTCAGGCCCGCATTGGTTCTTACAGAAGCCCGTTACCGTATCACAAATGGCGCCATTGGTACAGGTATTCCCGGCGCCGCAAGCAATGACGCTGTCAGGACATATCCCTGCTTGAGGGCAGGTGCATTGCCCGTTAACGCAAGATTGGCCAGCGTAAGTACAACTGCCGCATCCGGTAGGGTTGCCGCAGTCATCCGCTCCGCAAACTGCTCCTCCGGTGCATTGGCCCGGATGACAGGTGTATGGCAGGCATGGTGTAGTTAATGGCACTCCTCCGCTGTTGCACGCAGTTATGCCATTGACCGGTGTTGTCCAACTTGTATTTGCCGGGACATTGGGCGGAAAATTATGCGGATCACCCGGGCATGGAAAAGTATTGGCCGGCAAGGTCCCCTGGCATGCATTATCAGAAACGCATTGGAACGTACCACCGGTGCAGGTTTCTTGTCCGTTAACAGGATTTATCGACAGCACCCCGCCCACACACTCATAAGCATAACCACTACTACATGCCGTCAGGCATGGCTTGGTGGAATCGCAAAACAGGGCCAGGGACCAGGTCGTGCCTGCCGGAACTGCCC
>CAZFON010000405.1:0-1708 GCA_964520185.1 uncultured Planctomycetales bacterium
CAGCCAATCAGAAAGCACACGTGTGCCGACGGTAACGGCTGAACGGTCCCCGCCGCTTTCGCGGATGACAGGAGCGCTCTCGCCGGTAATGGCGCTTTCATCAACAGAAGCGACCCCTTCAATGACCTCGCCGTCCATGGGGATATAATCCCCGCGCTCCACCAGGACCACATCATCTTTGCGCAGGGTGGTGGCTGAGACCATAGTAAAACTTGATCCAAACGATGGTTTTGACAATTTTTTGGCCGGCGTATCTTTACGCGCTTTGCGTAAACTCTCGGCCTGGGCTTTCCCGCGGCCTTCGGCCATGGCTTCGGCAAAATTAGCGAAAACAATGGTAAACCACAGCCATAAAGTGATGGCTAAAATAAATCCCGCGCCCGATTCTCCGTGGCCTCCTAAGGCCTGGACCCATAATCCTGTGGTCAATACACTACCGACAAAAACCACGAACATCACCGGGTTTTTGAGTTGGTGCCTGGGGTCTAATTTCCTAAACGAATCAATGACGGCCGGCCATAAGATGGTAGGTTCAAATAACGATATTACTTTATTCTGTATCTTTTTCATTGCTTAACTCTCCTAACTATTCAACATCAAATGTTCAACAATCGGCCCCAAAGCCAGTGCCGGAAAAAATGCCAATGCTCCCACGATCAAAACCACCATAGCTAATAAGCAAACAAAAAGCGGCGTGTGCGTCGGCAGGGTCCCCTGGGTCGTGGGAACGATCTTTTTGGCGGAAAGTGAGCCGGCAATGGCCAATATGGGAATCATAAGCCAGTAACGGCAAAAAAACATGGAGATGCCCAGCATCGTGTTATAAAAAACAGTATTGGCGCTAAGGCCGGCAAAAGCACTACCGTTGTTACCGCTGGCTGACGAAAATGCATATAGGATCTCGCTGAATCCATGGGGCCCGGGATTAGCAACGCCCGCCTTGCCCGCAACAGTGAGCACGGCAATGGCCGTTGGAATTAAAATAAATAGATGCGGGACAAAAGCAACAAGGGAAGCCATCTTCATTTCAAAGGCTTCGATCTTTTTACCTAAATATTCCGGCGTACGTCCGATCATAAGCCCGGCCACAAAAACAGCTACGATCACAAAACCGATCATGCCATAGAGGCCTGAACCCACCCCACCAAAAATAACTTCCCCCAACTGCAAAAGCCACATAGGAAATAGGCCCCCTAAAGGCATATAAGAATCATGCATGGAGTTGACTGAACCATTGGAGGCAGATGTGGTGGCCACAGCCCAAATGGTCGAGCTGGCTATCCCAAAACGCGCCTCCTTGCCTTCCATATTGCCGCCGGGCTGAATATCCGTGGCTGTTTGATTAACACCCAATTTATCAATCAGCGGATTTCCCTTTTGTTCGATAGAAGTTACGATCCATAAACAAGGGATAAAAATCAGGAACATGGTGGCCAGAAGCGCCCAGCCCTGTCGCCTGTCCCTGACCATATACCCAAACGTATAGCATAACGCAGCCGGTATCATCAAGATGGCTAACATCTCCAGAAAATTGGAAAGAGGTGTTGGATTTTCGTACGGGTGAGCTGAATTGGCATTATAGAAGCCTCCTCCGTTGGTCCCCAATTGCTTGATCGCAATCTGTGAGGCAACAGGGCCAAGGGCAATGTCCTGTTCAGTGACCGGCTTTCCATTGGAATCTTTTGTGGCTTGGACCAAGGCGGCCTTG
>CAZFON010000406.1:0-1706 GCA_964520185.1 uncultured Planctomycetales bacterium
CCATGGTTGATCGATAGACTTTGCAATCTTGTTCATAATCCTCAATGCTATTTCTTCAACCCCTTCTTTGGATAAATTCCCTTTCTCATCAAAACAATGAGTAAATTCGGGATTACTTTTATTTACAAAAATCTTCTCCCCAACAATTATCTCGCAACGTTTTAATTTCGGAAAAAATTTATGTGGAGGTAAAATATCGAATGTGCCCTTCATGGCAATTGGCACTATTGGCACGTTCATTGAGTGAGCTATTTTTACAAAACCAGATTTGGGCTCCCCCATAGAACCGTCTCTTGAACGAGTCCCTTCAGGATAAACTAATGCTATTAATCCACTCCGTAATCGAGAAATAATATTTTTTAAATATGAAATATTACTCTTATCAAAATCAACAAAAATAGTAACGTTGAACTTTGAAAGCCAATACATTATCGGCTGCTTCTTTATTTCATTACTGGCAAGAATTACAATATATTGCTTCTTTAAAATTGCAGAAATGATTAGTGAATCTAAATAGCTCAAATGATTTGAAACTATTAAACATGGCCCATGAGTAGGAAAAAATTCAAAATTATGAATTTTTCGTAAATATAATCCAAAATATAAACCAATGACTTGTCTTAAAAAATGATAAATTGAAATTCTTATAAACCTAAGATAAGCTTTTAATTTTAAATACATGATCCATCTCGTATATATACACTTGGCCTATCTTTAAAATAATTTAAAGTTTATTACTGCCGTGATGATTTAAAATTTATAAGTTAAACTTACCAATCCAATATTTACAAATTCTCGATATTTTCCATCAACTGTACCGGCAGGAACTAAAGCATTTGAAGCAACAGAATTAACAATATTTCGTGAATTATAAAACTGTGCAGCATAAGCCACATCAAGGGTCAAACGTTTGGTAATATCAAAACCAAAACCTGTTGTATACCCATTAGCGTTACTGTCCGGTAAATTTGGATTAACAGTGGCATCTGGAACAACCATTTCGTGATGATAGTAACCTAATCTTACACGGAAACGGTCAGTAACATCATACTGTGTACCAATGGATTCCGACCAAGCCGAACGCCAATCCGCAGATGTAGAAGCACCAAAAGCCTGAAGGCCTGGTGTAGAATCAGAATTGAGATTAATAGTTTGATATTTTGTACTGGACCAATCCATCCATTCAATATCAAGGTTAATTGTCCATCTCTTCGTAGGTTTGAAACTATAACCAGCTACTAGGCTTTGAGGTAGAACGGATTTTTCACTGACCTTAGCTACATAAGATGAAAATCCATAAACAAGAGGGTTAGCTCCATTAATACTTAACTTCCCGGTATAATTATGGTTAATACGACTGCGATAAACCAAACCAAACTGATTTTGATCATTGAATTTAAACAATGTCGCCAAACGATAACCCCAGGCATCATCACTGCCCTTAAGTTCAGCCATGCCATCGGGACTCAAACCTGCATTACTAATGGCAAAACTTTCATCCGCCTTTGATTCATCATTGTCCACACCCGCAGCAATAGACCATTGTGGAGTAACCTGATATGACGCCACAAAAGAATTGTCTATGTTTTTAATTTTCGCCTGTGTGGTGGCATATCTTAATATACTATTCGGCCCCCAGTTTGTACCAGTGCCCCAATAGGATCCGGAGCCAACACCTATACTTAATTTATTAGGAATAAGAGGCA
>CAZFON010000407.1:0-1699 GCA_964520185.1 uncultured Planctomycetales bacterium
GTAGGCATAAGCCCACGGGGCCCGAGCACCTTACCCAGCTTGCTTAGATAACGCATCATATCAGGAGTGGCCACCACTACATCAAAATCCATAAAACCACCCATGACCTTCTCGATCAGATCAGTATCCCCGATGAAATCAGCGCCGGCGGCCTTGGCCTTGGAAACGGTATCTCCCTTGCAGAATACAGCCACGCGCACCTTTTTGCCGATGCCGTGCGGGAGGACCACTGTGCCGCGTACGCCCTGGTCAGATGCTTTCAGGTCCAAATTCAAGTTAAAATGTAATTCCACGGTCTCATCGAATTTGACCTTGGGGGCCTTGCTCAAACGATTCACCGCTTCCTGCAACGGTAAAGGATTTTCGACGACACCAATGGCTTTATGGGCTTCCTTCATTCTTTTGCTGATTCTGGACATATGCTTATCCTTTGATCTCTATGCCCATGGAACGGGCGGTACCGCTGATAGTGGTGATCGCCTCGTTCATGTCAATGGTGTTTAGATCGTCCATTTTCATTTTGGCAATTTCCTCAACCTGCTTGAGCGTCAAAGAACCAATGACTTCCTTGCCGGCAGTACCTGAGGCTTTGGCCAATTTGGCGCTCTTTTTGATCAGGGCTGAGGTCGGCGGTGTTTTAATGACAAAATCGAATGACTTGTCCTTATAGACCGTAATGACGACGGGCAAAGGCAACGGGTCCTTGCCCTTGGTCTTGTCATTAAAGGCCTTGCAGAACATCATGATATTAACGCCATGCTGGCCTAATGCCGGGCCAACCGGGGGTGCTGGATTGGCCTGTCCGGCCTGAACGTACAATTTAATTTGTGCTACGGCTTCTTTTGCCATAAAATTCTCTTCCTTATATCTTCTCCACCTGCCAGTATTCAAGCTCAACGAGCGTGGAACGCCCGAAAATGGAGACGCTTACCTTTAACTTACCGCGGTCCGGGTAAACTTCCATCACCGAACCGTTAAAATTCGCGAATGGCCCTTGCGCGATCCTGATGGCCTCACTGACCTCGAAGACGATCTTCGGAGAAGGCTTGGACTCTGTTTCCTGGGTGCGCTTGAGGATATTATCCACTTCCGTGTCCGTCAACGGCTGGGGCTGCCTTCCAGGACCGATAAAACCGGTAATTCCTGGTGTGGTCTTGACCAAGTACCAGCTTTCCTTGTTCATCTCCATCTTGATCAACAAGTAGCCCGGAAAAAATTTACGGGCGCTGATCCTTTTCTTCCCGCCGCGGACCTCGGAGACCTGCTCCGTAGGGACAACCACTTCCTCGACAAATTTTTTCAATTCCGTCGTGGCGATGCGGCTTTCAAGGCCCGCCCTCGCGCGCTCTTCTGCCCCTGTCTGCGTATGGACAACATACCATTTCATAATTATCTAACGATCACCGAAACGCCCCTTGAAAAGGCGTAATCGACGATCCCCACAAAAAAGCCCAATAAAAAAGAACTCAAAATGACTATTAACGTAGAATCTATCAACTCCCGACGTGTGGTCCAGGAGACCTTCCTCATCTCTGCGAAAACTTCACTGATAAACTTTTGGATATTGGCAATCATTTTTTTAAAGATCTATTTCAACATCCTTAAGGGCCCACAAATTTAAACAGGCCTGGCAGGAGTCGAACCTGCAACGCACGGTTTTGGAGACCGTCGCTCTACCAATTGGAGCTACAGGCCTAAG
>CAZFON010000408.1:0-1695 GCA_964520185.1 uncultured Planctomycetales bacterium
ACCATAGCCTCAGAAAACCTGCCTATCACCACGGAATTGCCCGGCCGTTTGGATGCACTTCGGACGTCCCAGGTCAGGGCCCGTGCCACGGGTATCCTGTTCAAGCAGGTATATAAGGAAGGCTCAGATGTCAAAGAAGGGGATGTACTTTTCCAAATTGACCCGGCCCCCTTGAAGGCAAGTTTGGACAGCGTCCAGGCTAATCTGGACAAGGCGCAGGCTAATTTAAATTATGCCAAGGCCAAGGCAGAGCGTTATAAGGCCCTGGTGGCTGTCAATGCCGTGAGCAAGCAGGACAATGACGATGCTTATGCCGCTTCTTTGCAGGCCAAGGCGTATGTGGAAGCGGCCCAGGCAGCGGTCGAAACCGCTTCATTGAACCTGGGTTATGCGACGGTGACAGCGCCCATCAGCGGCCGCATCGGACCGGCCCTGGTTACGGAAGGTGCCCTGGTCAGTGAAACACAAGCCAATCAATTGGCATTGATCCAACAGCTTGACCCTATTTATTTTGATTTTACGGAATCAAGTACGGATGTTTTACGTTTAAGGCGGTCTTTTGATAAGGGACAATTGCAGAAAGTAGCACCTGATGAGGCCAAGGTCACCCTGCTCCTGGAAGACGGGACAGTCTACCAGCATCCAGGCAGGCTGCTGTTCGCTGATATTACCGTAGACCAGGCCACCGGCATGATCACCCTGCGGGCGGAATTTCCCAATCCCGAGCATATTCTGTTACCCGGGATGTTTGCCAGGGTACAGCTGGAAGAGGCTGTCCAGGAGAATGCGGTAACAGTGCCCCAGCGTGCCGTTGCCTTGGGCGCTGATGGTGCCGCCAGCGTCATGGTGGTGGGCGCGGATAATAAAGTGGAAGCCAGGTCCCTTAAATTAGGCCAGGCCATCGACGATAAATGGACCGTGCTGGAAGGCCTTAAAGCAGGGGACGTCGTCATTGTGGAAGGATTGCAAAAGATCAAACCAGGCATGCCCGTGAAACCAACGCCTTTTAGCGCGTCGTAAGTTTATGTCCAAATTTTTCATCGAACGTCCGATTTTTGCCATTGTCATCTCCCTGCTGATCGTCCTGGTGGGCGTCATGTCCATCACGCAGATGCCTGTGGCCCAGTATCCCAGTGTGGCGCCGCCTTCCATCACCATCACCGCCAGCTATGCCGGCGCTTCCGCTGAAGTTTTACAAAATACAGTCACTTCCATCATCGAGCAGCAGTTAAGCGGTATCGACAATCTGCTTTACATGTCTTCCACCAGCAACTCCAGCGGCCTGTCGCAGATCATGATCTATTTTGAGCCTGGCACCAATCCCGACGTGGCCCAGGTGCAGGTCCAAAACAAACTACAGTTGGCCGTCCCCAGCCTGCCGCAGATCGTGCAGCAAGCCGGGGTCACGGTCACCAAATCCACCCGTAATTACCTGATGTTCTTTACGCTTTCCACCACTGATGGCAGCATGGATGAGATCGCCCTGGGCAATTATATTGCGTCCTATGTGCTTGACCCTATCCGCCGTGTACGGGGAGTGGGTGAAGCCAATGAATTCGGCACGGAAAATGCCATGCGCATTTGGCTTAATCCCCAGAAATTGTATAGCTACAACATGACCGCCAATGATGTGATCAATGCCATCGGGACCCAGAACGTCCAGGTCCCGGTGGGTCAATTAGGGGACCGGCCCTC
>CAZFON010000409.1:0-1690 GCA_964520185.1 uncultured Planctomycetales bacterium
CTGGACAAAGTTCTAAGAATAACGGATTTTGAAGGCCTCCATGTGTCCCACAGTTTTATGGCCCATTATGCCCTTAAATATTCCCGCATCAAAAGAGTGATCGACCACCATAATGTGAAAACCCTCCTTTACCGTGATACAGGAAATAAAACAAATAACCCCTTTAGAAAGATCAATTGCGCGGCGGAATTATATAAGTGGTATAGGTATCAGCGCCAGGTGCTGAATAATTTTGAATATCATACGGCATGCTCCGGGGAGGAACAAAACGCCATTAAAGAATTTGTCAAAGCTCCGGTCGAACTTCTCCCTTCCGGGGTGGATACAGATAAATTTTATCCCAAAAATGAGGGTCTTGGCGGGTACAATCTGCTTTTTACGGGGAGCCTCGATTATTTCCCCAACCATGAGGCGGTGGTGTATTTTTGTAAACAGATTTTGCCCAGGGTCCGCCGGCTTGTTCCTGAAGTTGTCTTCCAGGTGGTTGGCCGTAAACCAACCCACGGGCTCGAGCAGCTGCTTCGGCGCACAGCTAATACATGGTTTTCCTGTGATGTGAGGGACATCCGGCCTTTCTATTATCAATCGACCTTGTTCGTTGTCCCGCTTTTGGACGGAGCAGGGACCAGGCTTAAGATCATGGAAGCGATGGCCACGGGACTGCCCGTAGTTTCAACCGCCAAAGGATGCCAGGGGCTGGGTTTAAAGGACGGAGAGGGTATTATCATCCGGGACGATCCCCAAGAAATGGCCGGAGCCATTGTTCAACTGCTGACAGATCATGAAATGAGGCAGAAATTTCATGAAAAAGCGATAAGGGTGGCAAGGGAGAATTTCTCGTGGGATAAGGTTTTGAGGACATTAGACGTTATTTATAGTTAACGAAAGGTGCAATGCCTGAAAGATCCATGACAAAGGGCAAGATAGTGATCTTGTCCGTCATCTTCATTTTCTTGACGTTAATAATGATGGAAATAGAGATAAGGGCCCTCTTTAAGATCACCCACAAAGATATTGAGGTCTATAGGAAGTTTTCATTTACAAGATCAGCGGACATATTCCTGAGAGATGAAGCGTTGGGATACAAATTGATACCCCATGTCTCGCGCAATGCTTTTTGTTCTGATTTCAAAATGATCTATACGACAAACGGCATAGGACTTAGAGAAAAAGAGATCCAGCCTACCTTAAAATTTAAAATACTTTTTTTAGGGGACTCTCTGACATTTGGTGAAGGCGTTCCCATCGGTTCCAGGTTCTCGGATATCCTGGAAAATGAATTCAGTCATGTGTACAGCATCAATGCGGGTGTGCCAGGCTACGGCATTCACCAGATGTTTTCCTATTTAAAAAACCAGGGACTAAAGTTAAAACCCGATCTGGTCATTTGCTCGATCATTGAAGGTGATTGCGACAGGGCGATCTACAAGGACATCGATAAGGCGCCTCATCTGATGATGTCCAATGAAAAACGATGGGGGGAAAGGCTGATGAAATTAAACTACACCCTGATGGATAAAAGCTACCTTTATTCATGGCTGAGGGTAGAATTCAATATTGCCAGAATGTCATTTTTATTGAAAGAAAGGGACCGGGAAGAATGGCAGGAGGTGCTTAAAAAGGGCGGTGATAATATATGGGGGAAAATAACGGTCAAAAACAAGAAGGAATTGGTGAAACAGGAGTCTTT
>CAZFON010000410.1:0-1677 GCA_964520185.1 uncultured Planctomycetales bacterium
GTGTTCTGGCCAAGACAGGGATCAATTGGCAGGATCTTGGGATCATGACCAGGACAGGGATCAATTGGTATGATTTCGGTGTCTTGACAAAGACAGGTCTGAACTGGAATGACCTCAATGTGATGGGCCGCATCGGGATCAACTGGAATGATTTCGGAGTGTTAAGCAAGGCCGGCATTAATTGGAATGATTTTGGGGTTTTAAGTCGGACAGGAATTAATTGGCAAGACCTGGGCGTATTTACAAAGACCGGGGTCAACTGGAATGATTTTGGGGTTTTGAGCCGGACAGGAATTAATTGGCAAGACCTTGGCGTACTGTCGAGGGCAGGGCTCAACTGGCAGGATTTCGGTGTTCTGGCCAAGACAGGGATCAATTGGCAGGATCTTGGGATCATGACCAGGACCGGTATTAACTGGAATGATTTCGGTGTCTTGACCAAGACAGGGATCAATTGGAATGATTTGTATGTAGTGAGCCGTACCGGGATCAACTGGAATGATTTTGGGGTTCTGAGCCGGACAGGGATCAACTGGAATGACTTTGGCGTTTTGACCAAGGCAGGGATCAACTGGAATGATTTCGGTGTGCTGGCTAAATCAGGGATCAATTGGCAGGACTTTGGTGTCTTGACAAAGACCGGAATCAACTGGAATGATTTTGGGGTTCTTAGTAAAACAGGAATTAACTGGCAGGATTTCGTAGTATTAAGCAAGACCGGTATCAACTGGAACGACTTCGGTGTCTTGACCAAGAGTGGGATAAACTGGAATGATTTCGGCCAATTAACAAAGTCAGGGGTCAACTGGAATGATTTGAACGTGTTGACCAGGATAGGCATTAATTGGAGTGATCTGACTGTACTGGGCAAGACTGGCATCAATTGGCAGGACTTTGGCGTGTTGACCAAGACAGGTCTTAATTGGAACGACCTGTATGTGGTCAGTCACACTGGCATCAATTGGCAGGATTTGGGTGCCTTAAGCAAGAGTGGGATCAATTGGTATGACCTTAACGTATTGACCAAGACCGGTATAAACTGGAATGATTTCGGTGTCTTGACCAAGACCGGGATCAATTGGCAGGATTTCGGCGTATTAACAAAGGCAGGGGTTAATTGGAATGATTTGGGGACTTTAAGCAAGACCGGGATCAATTGGCAGGATTTCGGTGTGATCACCAGGACAGGTATCAATTGGAGCGATTTGGGAGTGCAGACGCGTACAGGGATCAATTGGTATGACTTTGCCGTGTTGCATAAGGCGGGGATCAATTGGAACGATATGTATGTGGTGACTCATACAGGGATCAACTGGAATGATTTTGGCGTGTTGAGTAAGACCGGAATTAATTGGAGCGATTTCGGGGTTTTGACAAAGGCAGGGATCAACTGGAATGATTTTGGAGTGATAAGTAAGACCGGTATTAACTGGAATGATTTCGGCGTACTGACAAAGGTAGGGATCAACTGGAACGATTTCGGTGTAATGTCCAAGACCGCGGTCAATTGGTATGACCTTACCGTCATGTCGAGAAGTGCGATCAATTGGTCTTCCATGGCTTCCTTAACGAGTTCCAATGTCAACTGGAATGCGTTGCAGGTCTTTACCCAGGCAGGGGTTAACTGGTCCTATCTGGCGGTACTTAGCTCGTCGGGCGTCAACTGGCAGAATTTCG
>CAZFON010000411.1:0-1673 GCA_964520185.1 uncultured Planctomycetales bacterium
GCCGATGATGCACCCATGACAAAGGCCCTGCGTATCGCTAACCAGCACCATGATCTGATTGCTGTTACTTTGACAGACCCGAGGGAAATAAATTTGCCGGATTGCGGTTTGGTTGAGGTCATGGACGCAGAAACGGGAAAAAGAACGGTCATTGATACTTCCCATGAACGTCTGCGCCAGGAGTATCACAGCAGGGCTGCCAGCGGGCTTAAAAAACGCACCCGTATGTTTGACGGCATTGGCATAGACCATATTGATATTACGACGGATGTGCCTTATAACAAAGCATTGGTAAGCTTTTTTGCCCAAAGGCGTCGGCGCTTGAGCAGGTAAAAGATATGAATGATATCAGAGATGTGAAGCTTCCACTTAATTTGCCTGATTTTTGGTGGCTGTTATGGCTTGGTTTGGCTGTGCTCATTGCGGCCGCGGTGATTTTATTTCTGCGGCGGTATAAAAAGTCTCCTGAGGCGGCGCTGACCGTGACCATCCCTGAACTGCCGGCCTGGGAAAAGGCTTATCAAGAGCTGGAGGCTTTGCGCCGCGAGAATTTACCCGAGAAGGGGCTTTTAAAGGAATTCTTTACCAGGGTTTCTGATATCGCGCGTTGTTATATGGAAGACCGCTTTAATATCCGCGCGCCCCATATGTCCACGGAGGAATTTCTTTATTATTTAGGGGTGTCAGGTCATTTGAACGATGCCCAGAAGGCTGCTTTAAAGGATTTCTTGAACTCCTGCGACATGGTTAAGTTTGCCAAATACACGCCTACGACGGTCGAGGCGTGGAAGAATTTTGACCTGGCGAAAAGGTTGGTGGATGATACACGAATTTAAAACTCCTTATGTGTTATTGTTGATCCCTGTTTTCCTGGCGCTGTTTTGGTATGAGCACAGGCGGCGGGAAGGAGCGGTCTTTAAATTTTCATCTCTATTTTTAATGGGGAGTTTGGGCGAGACATGGCGTTCACGCTGGAGCTTTATCCCATGGGTTTTAAGGGCCATGGTTTTGGTTTTGTTGCTGGTGGCCCTGGCGGGCCCTCGTAAACTTTTGGCGGAATCAAAGCTTAAAAGCGAGGGGATCGATATTGTCCTGGCCCTTGATGTGTCGGGCAGTATGTCGGCTATGGACTATGTCGTGAATAATCAAAGGATCAGCCGTCTGGACATCATCAAAAGCACGGTTGAAAATTTTATCAAGCAGCGTCCTGATGACCGTCTGGGGCTTATTGTTTTTGGTACGCAGGCTTATACGGTATGCCCTTTGACCACGGATCATGAATGGCTGTTGGAAAACCTTAAACAGGTGCGGGTGGGGCTTATCCAAGATTCTACGGCCATTGGTTCAGGCATAGCGAGTTCTTTGTTGCGGCTTAAAGACAGTAAGGCGAAATCCAGGGTCGTTATTCTTTTAACGGACGGTGTGAATAATTCAGGGAATATTCAGCCCCTTGACGCGGCCAAGATGGCCCAGGCCATGGGCATTAAGGTTTATACCATTGCTGCCGGCACCACAGGCATCGTGCCGTTTCCGGTGACGGATGAGGCAGGCAACGTTCATTATGAAGAAGCGCAGTTTGACCTGGACGAAGATACTTTAAAAAAGATCGCTCAGATGACCGGCGCAGAATATTTCCGGGCCGCGTACACGGAATCGTTACGGAATATTTACGC
>CAZFON010000412.1:0-1670 GCA_964520185.1 uncultured Planctomycetales bacterium
CTAAAACGGTTAGTGATTGAATTTGCAATCTTAGCACTACTAAATTCAGAGTGCTAATATAGCGGGAGATAAAATTTTTGTCAAGAAAATTCTGGCAGTAACTTTAGTGGAGTGCTAAGAAATAAGAAGCCCCGCCATCAATGATAGCAGGGCCTTTAATTGGGACTCAAAAATCAAGACTAAGCCAACCGCTCCGACATTTCGTCTTCCTTTAATCCTATCAACGGTATAAGATTTATTGGAACTACATCGAGGATCTGTATCTTGACACCGGAAAAATCCCCGCGCTTAAACTGCGCTATCAGAGCAGGATCAAATGTAATACTCACCTTCTGGCCTTCACTTTGCAAATTTAAATTCTTCGCATTAAGGTCGATACCGCCGGGTGCCTTTCCAAACGCTGCCAAATCCCGAGCTTTTACTTCACCCTTCATTGCCAGATCATGCTTGGAAATTGCTGACAATATTTTTTCCATTAGCGCGTCACGCTCTTGTGATGTCGCAATAGGCGCTGTTATTATTGTTTGCCACAATTGACCGTCTGCCTCTAACTTTTGGTGAATAACCCTTGCTTCGTCTGCATTCCTATCCATTTCAATAAGCCTTCCTGTGAGATCGCGTGTTACCCCATTAAGCGAAGATTGTACAGGCAAAAGAAGGCTTATCAAAAGCTTACCACGTTCTTGATATACTGACATTCTAAAATTATTATGATCTTTTCCATAAACTATTGCTGGTAAACCAGTTTGAATATATGCATTTTCCGGAAGGACTCTAAACGCTGCCACCGGTCTGGCAAGGCCGATCCCGCTTGCTTGAACCGTTCCAAGCGAAGGAAGCGCAGGCTTTTGAACCTGACCTTCGGCATCTGCTAATTGATCAAAACCCTCAATCTTGATCCCTTCCCGCCCAACTTTAAAAGGCATATAACCTTTTAAAGTCCCTGTTCCCTTTACAATCTTTGCTGCAATTTCATCTGTGATCTCTTTAACTCCTTGTGTCTCAAAAAAGAGCTGCATATGCTCTAAACCTTGCGGGGACACTGCCATCATATTACTTCCCGGTCCGCCTGCTCCTAACGGGAAAATCGCAATATCTGCCTCACGTGCATTTTTAATAAGCGTGGCAATCGGGTCCAACGTATACAAACTAATTTCTCTTAACTGGTCAAGCGTCCGTGCCTGCTCATGCTGTAAATATAAATTACGAATGACTTCATAATCTTGAGGCATCTCAGCTTCTTGTTCTTTTGTTGTATACGGCCCAAACACCTTACGTACAAATTCGTGAGCATAATCCGGCACGCCCTGCTTGCCTTGTTTGGCGTCCATCATGAGACTGATCCAACGTTTAGTAATGGCATCACGAATATCGACATAACGGTTTAAAACTTCAAAAACCGTCTTAAAATCACCTTCACTCATGGCTTTAGCATACCGCGCAGCCAATTCCAGCTTTTCCTTATGTAATTCCTGCCCTATTGAGTCGTAACGTAATAGATCCGTCCACATATTATTGGTCAATGAGGCGGTACGTCCTACTAAAGCCTTGCCATCTTTATATTCTTTTCCTGCCTGAACCAACATGGTATGTTGCTCAATGCTTGCAATCTGCGCGTCATTCAAAACTTCCTCGGCTACCACGCCATAGTGATTTAATAATTTACCATC
>CAZFON010000413.1:0-1662 GCA_964520185.1 uncultured Planctomycetales bacterium
CGACGGGACATCAAGAAGGTGCCTGCCTTGCGCGGCAAGACCGTTGTCACCCTATTTTTTGAGGCCTCCACCCGTACGCGCATTTCCTTTGAACTGGCGGCCAAGCGGCTTTCAGCGGACACGCTTAATATTGCTGTCAATGTGTCGTCCACAAGCAAGGGCGAGACCCTTCTGGATACGGCCCGTAATATCGAGGCCATGAACGTGGATGCCATGGTGGTTCGTCATGGCTCATCGGGTTCGGTGTTCCTTTTGGCCGAGGGGCTTAAATGTTCGGTGGTCAATGCCGGTGACGGCTGCCGCGAGCATCCCACCCAGGCCCTGTTGGATATGTTCACCCTGCAGGAGAAATTCGGCCACATTGAAGGGCTCAAGGTCGGTATCATCGGCGACATTTTACATTCAAGGGTGGCGCGTTCGAATATTTGGGGATTGACCAAGTTAGGCGCCAAGGTCACGGTTTGCGGGCCTGCCACCTTGATGCCTCGAGGTATCGAAAGCCTGGGCGTTGATGTTTGTTACGATCTTAAAAAGGTCCTCAAGCAGTCGGATGCGGTCATTGCCCTGCGACTGCAGAAGGAACGCCAGCAGGATAAATTCCTGCCTTCCATGCGTGAATACTCAAGGCTTTTTGGCATCAATCAGGCCAAATTGAATGAGGGCAGCAGTCATTTGATCGTCATGCATCCTGGGCCCACCAATCGCGGCCTGGAGGTTTCCGCCGAAGTTGCCGACGGGAAACAATCCGTGATCCTGGACCAGGTGACCAACGGGGTGGCGGTGCGCATGGCGGTATTGTATTTGGTCTTAGGGACAAAAACGGAGTAGATTATGGGACTTTTGATCAAGAATGCCATTATCGTCAACGCAGACAAGATTTGGGATAAGCCGCAGGATATTTTATGTGAAGAGGGAAGAATTACCCAAATAGCACACAGCATCGCTCCAGGAAAACACGAGGTCATTGATGCTAAGGGTAAAAAAGTCCTGCCCGGCCTCATTGATATCCATACACATCTTCGCCAGCCCGGCCGTGAAGACAAGGAAACCATTGAAACAGGATCGCGCGCGGCGGTCAAAGGCGGGTTCACCTCCATCATGTGCATGCCGAACACGAGCCCTGTCATTGACAATGCCATGGTGGTGGAATTCATTATCCGCGAAGCCAACCGCGTGGGGTTGTGTAATGTTTATCCCATCGGTGCCATCACCAAGGCCCAGAAGGATGAGGAATTAACAGACATGGCAGAGCTCAAGGGTGCCGGCTGCCTGGCTTTTTCCGATGACGGCAAATCCGTGCTGAACAGCCGTCTTTTCAGACTGGCCATGGAATATGCCAAGATGCTTGATGTGTTGATCATCGAGCATTGCCAGGACCCGTTACTAAGCGCCGGCGGGGTCATGAACGAAGGTGTCGTATCGACGAGGATCGGCTTGAAAGGCGATCCGGGCATTTCCGAGACCGTGACCGTGGCGCGCGATATTGAGATCGCCCGGTATCTTGATGCCCGCGTGCATCTGGCCCACATGTCGCTTAAGCGTTCCTGCGAGTTGATCCGTTTTGCCAAATCCCAGGGCGTTAAGGTGACGGCTGAAGCTTGCACGCATCATTTTGTTTTGACGGATGAAGCCTGCAGCAGTTTTGATACCTCAACCAAGGTC
>CAZFON010000414.1:0-1657 GCA_964520185.1 uncultured Planctomycetales bacterium
CGGAGATCTTTTGGATTTATCAAATCCTGGAACGATTTCCGTTAAAGGAGCGCCAGAGGGAGGATTGTCCGTTTCCCGATTGGCTTTGGGCAATTATCTGGGAGAGAACGGCTGGGATCCGAACAACATGGCTAAGTATGCGTTTGTTATGTCGCGTTGGGACATTCCCGGAGGCCAGCAATTTACCTATGGCGTTTCTTTAACGCCCCAAGAGGAAGGCTCTGCCGCGCCGGATATTTTTGAAGGGGTTAATGGCGTGAATACAAAAGCCAATGCCGCTGAAACCAACCGAACCAAACAGTCGGTGACTTATCAAATTTCTGCCACCAACCCGGGACAGCAAATGGTGTTTGGCCAGCCAGTGAGTGCCACGGGTATTAATGCCCCGTGGCAATTCAATGCTACCAGCATAGGGAACCAATTTACAGTCATCGGCAATGCCAAGGGTTCTACGCCACTTGATCCGTTACATGCCGTAAATAATGGCGATACGGTGGCGCGCTTGGCAACAACAAATACTTTGAATGGTGGCCTTTTCATCAAAACCAACCATACGGATGCCAACGGGAATTTACAAGTGACGGTATGGGATGCTGTTACTGGTCAGGTAGTGTCGCAATACAATCCTGCTGATTCAGTGAGGAAGAATAATATGTGGGCCACGGGACAAGTGGTTGGCTGGATGTCAGAACATCTTCCAGGAGATTTACCGCTGGCACATGTCGGCGAATGGCAACCTTATTTTGAACCTAAAAACGGTAATCCTACAAATGGCCAGCCAGTAAATGGTCAGCCGACTCAAGATGTCCAAACCCAACCATTAAACCGGTTGAATCCTATCACGGGTGGTAGCACTACCGGGACACAGGAGCCGTCGATAACAGGGATGGATTTCTCTAGTAATATGTTCGTGACAAGAAACGGCAATAATTTAACATTCACAGCACCGCAAGGAGAAAAATATGGGATCTGGCAGATAACGACGGAACAGGTCGGCGGCCGCGGAACAGTTTCTGATATTGTCACTAATGGTTTGATTTCATCTCCGACGATAAATTTAAATGGACAACGTGTTTTACAAAGCAATCCATATCAGCAGAATTTGGGTATTTATAATATATTTAAAAATACAGGCATTCCTGTCGCGGGAGTAGGCAGCAAATCAGGGGACCAGATAACACCCATTATGCCGGCGGGTTTTGCTGGTAATTTGGATCACGCCATCATCGAAAATGGCATGATTATCGATGGGCCTCAGCGCTCCGCCGAGTTAATGACTAATCCTGCCATTGCCGCTCTTGGGTTGGCGCCGGACAATTCCGTGGCAGGTATTAAAGGTAATGCAGTGATGGATTGGAAGACAGGAAAGATCGGAAATGGTATGGATGTGGCCGTCAAGGGGACTTTCTTGGAAAATCATAATGGACAAAATATCGTCAAGGCCATCAATTCCGATTGGGGCTCTGTGGGTTATTCCGATGGTGCCATCAAGTTGCTGACTTCCAATGTTGATTCTCAAAATCCAGTATTTATCTGGTCTCCCTATTGGCAGGGCAAAGGAACAACAACTTCTCCGGAAAGACCAGCTGGAGGCAATGGGGTCAATGCAACTTTCCAGGGAAGCGGGAAAGTATTTCCTGCTTCAGGGACGTTGGGG
>CAZFON010000415.1:0-1655 GCA_964520185.1 uncultured Planctomycetales bacterium
TTTTTGATTATTGAACCATTTGACTTTACCTTTTGCCATTACTTTGTTCCTCCTTCTGATAAATAACACTGCTTCTTGTACTTCACTTTTTCACGAAAAATATGACATAGAATTATTTACTTGTCAAATAATTCTTATGAGGTCCCCCTATTGCGTTACCGCCTGGCTTTCAGCTGAAGGATTGCTCACCTCTGCGGATTTATTTAAATACGGGATCAATAATTTCCAGGTCTTTTTGCCTACCTTGCCATCGGCTTTCAAGCCGTTCTGGGTCTGAAAAGCTTCGATGGCTTTTTTGGTCCTGGGACCTACTTTGCCATCTACCTTGCCGTCATAAACCCCGGCGTTCTTCAAGGCCTGTTGGATCTCTTTAGGTGTGGGTTTGCCTGATGCGTTGCCCTCGGGCGCCATCGCAGGCTGGGCCACTTCTGTGGCGGCGGCTGCAGACTCGTTCTCAACTACGACAGGAACGGAATTGTCACTGACACCAGCGGCATTGTCCGTCACGGAAACCACATTTTCAGTGTTCACCGCATTCAACTCGCTTTCCTGGGTTTTCTTTTTGTTGCAGCCGATAAAAGATGTTAAAGCAAAAACCACCGCCAGAACCAGTACCAAATTTTTCATAATGCCCCTCAATTCAATAATATTGTTAATAACAAATCTTATACTTTTATCTTACTTGTGTTTTAATGAATGTCAATGCGCTTATATAAAAAATTATAGGCTTGTTTTCAGGATTTAAAATAACAATTTTAAATTTTTTAAAATAAATTCATTAGCAAAATTAAGGATTGAAAGTCGTTTTAAAACCACTGTTGTCCCGCCACCCCGTGGTTGAAAGATGACTTTTAATCCTTATGTCGAAAATGCGTTAAATAAATAAAAAAGGACTGCCTTCTTAAGCAGTCCTTTTTAAAGACCTTCATTAAGACCTTTGGAATTTTAGATCAAGACATTGGCCTCATCCCAGGCAAAGGTTGCTTCCTCTTCCTGTTGGGCCTTCTGATTCGATTCTTGGCTATGTGGACCGATCATAGGATAATACCTCCTTGCTTCCCCCATGGGGAATTTTTCCCCGTATCTTGGGTGAGATTATTGTAGGTAAAATATATCCCATTTTATTAAAAATGTCTAATCTTTTTTAAATTTTTTTATTAGAGGATTTTAATGGTGATTTTGTCAGAAATAGCACTAAAGGTAAGTATAGCCTACGAAGAAAGCGTTCCCTTTTGCTTATAAGAACCATCAGCAACGGAGATCATCTGCCCGACCCTGATCAATTTTTCCCGGGGTTTGCCTAGATTTGAACCCATCATGACCTCATAAGCATCTATTTTTTTCCAGTCTATGAAAGTCACGGCAAAGACCCCCCTGCTTTTAAACAAATCCAGCATCTCTTTAGTGTCCGGCGTTTCACAACCAGGCAAAAGCGCCAGATCTTCCATTAAAGAATGGATAGTTTCCTGGGCCCGCAGCTTATTAGTGCCAATAACACCACTGGCCCCCTGTGCGATCCATCCGCAAACATATGAACCCTTAACAGGCACCTCCCCTTCAAGGATGCGACCCTTGAGATTGGGCACTATCCCTTTTTGAGGCAAAAACGGCAAACCCTCAATAGGTTCCCCCACATAACCAATGCAGGTAAAAAA
>CAZFON010000416.1:0-1650 GCA_964520185.1 uncultured Planctomycetales bacterium
ATCCAGAAGATGGCTGCAATGACAGGAACGATTAGGGCGATCATTTAACCCAAGAAGGCGGCAAAGATTTATGAATTTCGATGTCTTCATACCCTTTGCTTTGACGGGCGCCGACTTTTTTGGCCCAGCTTGCCATGCGGGCCAGGCCTTCCTCTAAATGTACGTATTCAGGCAGGCCGAAAAACCTTCTGACCTTGCTGTGGTCAGACCAGGCATGCTTGACTTCATTGCGTTCTTCCACATGGATGATGGGCACCTTGCCATTCATGGCGCTCATCACCTCTTCGGCAAGCTCATTGACAGTATAGGGTTTGTCAGCACCGACGTTAAAGGTTTCTCCGTAGCATTGTGGCAGCTCAACGGATCTGGCGATCAACGGCGCCACATTGGAAATGTAACTAAATGCCCTGGTTTGGCCACCGTCCCCGAAGATCGTCAGTGGTTTGTTTTGCATGATGTTATTCATGAAGATCCCGATGACGTTGCGGTATTTGTCCCCGATGTTCTGGTTTTCACCATACACATTGTGAGGCCTGAAAATAATATAGTTAAGCCCGAACATCCTTTTGCTGGCTTTCAGGTCCAATTCCACGGTCAGCTTGGCGATGCCGTAAGAATCTTCCGGCATGGGGATCAGGTCCTCTTTCAAGGGCGTTTGGCCTTCGCCATAGACGGCTATGGATGAAGTGAAAACAAAGCATTTGACCTCATGTTTGACTGATTCATTGATCAGGTTGACCGATCCCACGACATTATTGGTGTAATTAAAGCGTTTGATAAAATGGCTCAAACCTTCCGCGGCATAGGCAGCCAAATGGAACACATAATCAAATTTGTTCTTTGTAAATAATGAGGAGAGCAGATCAACGTCATTGATGCTGCCTTCGACGAAGGTGGCGCCTGCCGGCACATTTTCCTTAAAGCCGCCGCTTAAGTCATCAAGGGCAACCACTTCATATCCCATTGACAATAATTCCCTGGCCACATGGGAACCGATAAACCCTGCTCCGCCGGTTACCAGGGCTTTGCCTTTTGAGCTGTCCATATATTTATCCTATGTAAATATTTTTTGTTTATAAAGCCCGGTTTTATGAAGTAAAAACAAGGACACGGTGCGTAAAATGCTAAGACCGTAGATCACTCCCTTGGAAAAAGGCATTTGGGAATTTTCATCCATATAACGTGTGGGATGAGGGACTTCCCCGATCTTATATCCACGGATAGCGCCCTGGACAATGATATCCGTGTCAAAATCGAATTTATCAGATAATAGATCAAGCGGGACCTCGCGCAGGAATTTTGCCGAATAAGCCCTGAATCCGTTATGGTAATCCGTAATATGGCTGCCAAAGGTCACATTCTCGAGCCAGGTCAAAAAACGGTTGGGAATGAACTTCCACATGGGCATGCCTTGTTTCAGCACATCCCCCAGGATCATGCGTGTGCCTGTCACCAGAAGACAGTCTTCCCGGGCTATTTTGTCCACAAAGGACGGGACCATGGTAGGGTCATACTGGTTGTCCCCATGGACCAAAACAGCGATATCTGCATTTCTTTTTAGGGCCTCTTTATAGCCGGTTTTTTGTGCCCCTCCGTAACCTTTGTTCTGGGGATGCACCACCACCGTAAGACCTAGTTTTTTACCCACCT
>CAZFON010000417.1:0-1650 GCA_964520185.1 uncultured Planctomycetales bacterium
ACCAATAAGTAAGGCAGACATGCGTCTTTCGATCATCGTCATCGTTCTATGTTTTTATTTTTCTTCCTGTGGACCGCTTCATCATGGGTTTGACAATACCGTTGAATTCGGCAAGACCCTCTGGGGATCGTCGACCAAGGCGCTGGAAGCGGCCCGTGATAAGGCCATTACTAAAACTTATAATAAATCTTATTGGGATTGCGTGCGCAGCACGGAAACGGTTGTAAAAAAGAAAAAATGGCTGATGTTTAAGAAGGACGAGAGCAGGGGATATATGGTGGTGATGAAAGTCAAAGGCTGCGTCGACACCACAGAGATCGGTGTCTTTTTTGTTCAAGTGTCCGATACCCAAACACGTATTGAAATTTCTTCCTTAAGCACGAATGCCAAACGTTTGGTCGCCAAGGATTTATTCCATGGCCTTGACATCGCTTTTGGTTATCTGCCGCCGGATCTTCCTGAGCCCGGTACAGAAAAAGCAACAGGCACAGATACGGCAACGGGCATAGATTCCGGCACTAATTCCCTGATGGGCCCCTCACGATGATCGAGAATGAATTTCTTTTTTTAGGACTTTTGGCGGCAGGGCCGAAACATGGATACGAGATCAAACTGCAGCTTGAAGAAGACTTAGGGCCGAACATAGGCCTGCAGATCAAGTCTATTTATTATCCTCTTGCGAAGATGGAAAGCAGTGGATTGATCGAGAAGGAGATAGCTCGTCGTGAGGGCCATTTCCCGGAAAAATATGTTTATCGCCTGACCCCTAAAGGTAAAAAAAAATTCGAGGCGCTCATTGAGCAGAATTTATTGTCTGTAGAGCGACCGTTCTTCCCCATAGACCTGGCTTTTTATTTTTTGCCACTGACAGACAAAAATATGGCCAAACGCCGGCTTAAAGGCAGGATCAGTTTATTAAAAAAGGTTGGGAAAGAGCTTGGCGATCTGCGCAGAGCATCGAAAACGAAGATCTTAAGCCTGATCCTGCAGCACGATCTTGACCTGATAGAAGCTGAAATTAACTCTACCCTAAAAATCGTTGATCAGATCTAAAAAAGGTAAAAAAGGTGACAGGTACATTTTTCTATTAATATTTATCAGAAAAATGTACCTGTCACCTTTTTTGTATCGTATATCTATATACTACTTGACTTCTTTGGGGCTTATATTAAAATCTTGGTATTAAAATTTTACTATTTATTTCCTTAAATTTCTGGGTATTTGTATGAATGTTTATCAAATCTTAACCGATTCTACAGAACGATTCACGCAAAAGCCGGCTATTATATTTAAAGATAATATAGTCACTTTCCTGGATTTAAAGGCCAAGGTTTTTGCTTTAGCCAAGGGTTTGCAGGATTTAGGAATTGGAAAGGGCAAAAAGATCGCGCTGTATTTTCCTAATTGCCCTGAATACATTTACAGCTATCTGTCATCTTTTCTTCTAGGTGCTGTGGTCATTCCTTTGGATTTTATGCTCAAAAGCGAAGAATTGACCTCTTGTTTATCTCACGCAGAAGCAGATTGCGTCATTGTATGTCCCAAGCCGGAAGTGGATTGGAAGACCATACAAAAAAGCGTCCCTTCCTTAATAAATATCATTTCTTTGGGGCTGGATTTTGAGCGCTTATTTAAGTCGGGAGAGTTTAA
>CAZFON010000418.1:0-1649 GCA_964520185.1 uncultured Planctomycetales bacterium
GCCAGAATGACCTTTTGACGCAGTTCATCCCTGCTTCTCTGGTTGAAAAAGAACAATATTACTGCACCCGAAAAGCAAAAGATCAAGCCGATAATCAGGATCCTTATTTTATTCATCGAGCGCCTTTGATCTGGCGGAGAGGGTGAGATTCGAACTCACGACCCGAGTTACCCCAGGCAACGGTTTTCGAGACCGCCGCATTCGACCACTCTGCCACCTCTCCTGAATGCTTATTTCATGAAATTTGATGCCTAATATATCATACTTTTTAAAAGCACGCTCAAAATATCATTTCATCTCCAGCGGAGGGCCGCGAAATAATAAGAAATCCCAGAGAATATCTTCTCGATCAAAATAAAATAACGTGTAGCCCTCTTGACTCACCTGATGTTTCGACTTATAAATAACATCCCCCCAGAGGCCTTGTTTGATTTCATCATTAGTGGCAATAATATAATTGTACCTTCTGGGCAATCTTGTAGCAGTGTTCTTATAAATAAAATCATACCCATTATTCCCCCAATAAAAATACCCATCCTTCGGCGACCAGGGAGTTGTCTGTGCCAAATAATACTTAAAATTCGAATAAAACTTTAACGGACGTGCATTCCAATAAGAAGCAATCCCGTCATCTAAAGGAAATTCCAGGGAAGCGCGCTTAATACACTGATATATCTTGGCCGCATCGATCCTATCGACTGATCTGGCACTGATTTTCTTTAAAATAAAAGAACCTTGAACACAAATCAAAAAAATACATACAAACGGAATAACTGTCCGCAATCGATCATTTTTGATAAGCTCCATTAATCGTAAATAGACCAGGACTCCACACAAAATTAAAATATATGCGGGATAAACTAAATATCTTAAACTGCCAACGTCTTCAAAAAACATTGGAAAAATGACAATTATTCCAAGAGACGGTAAAACAAAATCTCCCCCTAAGAACACCCCTTCCATAGGCTTACGGAATTTAGGCCATCTACCCTGTATCAGAAACGGAAAAACCATGGAAGAAATAACAAGTAACACAATAAATGCAACACCTTCCGAAGAACGGGCCGCCCAACCCATGAAAGCATGAAATCCACGCATAAATAGATGCATAGAGAAAAAACCTTTTGCGAGTGACTGGTGGGGGATCATCATATTCAACCCCTCCCCGATCATCATTGAAAAAGACACGACTATCATATCCATACGGACTTTAGGATCTTTCCATACACAAGACAAGAGCTCGGATAAAATCCAAAGCATTAAAAGAAAAAATGCCATGGTATCGGAAACAACGGTCGCAACAGTAAATGAAAAAAGAAAAAATACCCGACATAACATCCCGCTGTTTTTCAAAAAAGCTTTACCCGAAAATAATATTAAAGCCACCATAAAAGCGGACCCAAAGTGTGTCCCCGATGCGAAAATTTGCCAATAGATATTTCTCATAGGAACAGGAAATACATGGGTTATCACCAATAGTGAAAGGGTTACCATTAGGCCAACTCCGGCCAAGGAAACCCGATTTAAGTTATCAGCAGCTTTTAATATCAAATAAGAAACTATAATAAAAAGGCTATAATTGATCACAGCAATCGTGAAAAGGGAAAAATTATTAGACCATCCAAAAATCAAAACAAAACTAGCAATTA
>CAZFON010000419.1:0-1645 GCA_964520185.1 uncultured Planctomycetales bacterium
ACCAACCCCATCCGCAACATGGCTACGGTCGGAGGGAATTTGACATGCCGTTATACCTGGACGGAAATGGGCGCGGTGATGATAGCCTTGGATGCTCAAATGCATTTTTTAGGGCCTGATGGAAAAGAAGATGTTATCAGTGCCGAAGATTTTTTCAAGAATGCGGCGCGTTCCGAGAAATTATTTACTCATGTAACGATCAAGGCAAAAAAAGAGGCAAGAACCGCTTACCGGCGGGTCAAGAAAACCATACATGTGGATGTCCCTTTATTGGCTGTTTGTGTCACAGCGGAAATAAAGGCTAAGAAATGGTATAATACCAGGATCGGCATCAATAACGGCGTTGCTTTTGCCCAGCGGGACCCTGTGTTGGAAGAGTTTTTGAATAAAAGCTCATCTTCGCCGGATCTGGGACGTGATGCCCTGGGGCATTTATCATCGCCTATTTACGATACCCGTTCCAGCGAATACAAACAGCACATGTTCAGGGTCTCTTTAAGGTCAGCTATTGATGAATTAGCTAGAGGATAAATATGGACGTGACATTGAATATCAATAAAAAGGAACACCGGCTAGACCTTAAAGGGCATGAGACCCTGCTTGAGGTCTTGCGCGATCATTTGTCCATGACAGGGACCAAGACCGCCTGTCAGGAAAGTGAATGCGGCACTTGTACGGTCATGATCAATGGCAGGGCTGTCTTGTCATGCATTACTTTAGCGGCCAATGTCCAGAAAGATGAGATCACAACCATCGAAGGTCTGGCCAAGGGCGATATTCTGCATCCGGTGCAACAGGCGTATATAGACCATGGATCTGTGCAATGCGGCTTTTGTATCCCGGGCATGATCATGTCATCTGTTGCTTTATTGGAAAAGAACCCTGAACCGACCCAGGAAGAGATTGAATACGCCCTGGATGGGAATATCTGCCGCTGTGCCGGCTATCCTAAGATATTTGCAGCCGTCCTCGATGCCGGAAAGAAAATGAAAAACGGAAAATAATATGGCTTTGACCCCTAAGAAATCCAAATATTCAGATGAATATGTCGATCCGGTAGGTAAAAGTATCCCCCGTATTGAAGGCAGAGGGATCGTCACCGGCCAGTTAAAGTATGTATTTGATGTTCAAATGGCTAATATGCTGGTCGGTAAAATGTTGCGTTCCCCGCACGCTCATGCCAAGATCATCAGCATTGATACGAGCAAAGCTGAAGCTTTACCCGGGGTCAAGGCCATTGTAACGGCCAAGGATACTCATGAGATCAAGTTTGGTTCCAATGAATATTTCTTCCCGCACACCGTTGACCAAATGGCCCTGGAATCCATCAAGGTGCGTTATATCGGTGATGAGATCGCAGCTGTTGCTGCTGTCGATGAAGAAACAGCTGATGAAGCCTTGCGTTTGATCGATGTGAAATATGAGGTGCTTCCAGGTGTTTTTGAGATCGAAGAAGCCATGAAGCCGGGGGCTCCCCAGATCCATGATGCCCTTAACAATATTGCCTTGATATTGCCGGTTAATTTCGGCAATCCTGAACGTCCCGAAATCATGGGTCAGTTGGTCGGCTGCCTGCAGGGCATCTCGCAGGCCTGCCGCGCGCTCGACTTCCCGGTCGTGTCCGGCAACGTCTCGCTCTACAACG
>CAZFON010000420.1:0-1619 GCA_964520185.1 uncultured Planctomycetales bacterium
GCTGCGGATTCTATGACCGTCTCTCCATGAGCCAAGCTGGCCGCCATCATCACTTTAGCCGTGGCCAGTACCGAGGAGCCAAAAGTGCCGCCTAAATACATTTCTGCGCCTTTCAAACGATTGGCCGAGGCATAGACATAACCGCCTTCAAAATTCGATTTAACGCCAAGCGCGCTAATGCCCTTCATGTGCAAATCAATGGGACGTACCCCAATGACGCAACCGCCGGGCATGGAAACCTTGGCCTTACCCAATTTGGCCAGCAACGGTCCCAACACACAGAAAGAACCGCGCATGGTGGAGACCAATTTATAATCCGCCACATGATTGTTGACGCTGCCGGAAATGATCACCCTGTGAGGACCGATCTCAACGGTCTTGCCCAGGGAACGCAGCAATTTGCACATGGTCAGGGTATCGCGCAGCTTGGGGATGTTGCGGATCTCGCAGACACCGTCAGTCAATAATGTCGCTGCTAAGATCGGCAAGGTCGCGTTCTTTGAACCACTGACCTTGATCTCACCTTTAAGGGTCTTACCGCCTTCAATGACAAATTTGTCCATGAATACCTTTCTATCGGATAGCTTTGATGATCCTCTCCCGCCCAGCTAGATCCCGGATGACCTCCACGCCTGAAAAGAGCCTTTGGGTTTTGATGAGTTTTTTAAGGGCTTGCGCCTGCCCGTCGCCAAACTCCATCATAAGACAAGCGCCTTCTCTTAGCAAGTATGGACTATATTTTATAATAATCCGGCTGTACTTCAAGCCGTCTTCTCCCCCATCCAAGGCCCTGACAGGCTCTTTTTGAACATCACGCGGCAAGGCGCTTAATTGACCTGTCGGTATATAGGGAGGATTGGAAATGATCAAATCATAACGTGCATCTATGCGACATAACGGCATAAGAAAATCATCATTAATAAATCGTATCCTGTCCTCCACCTTATGCCGTTTGGCATTCCTTTGGGCCAACCCCAAAGCCTGCAGAGAAATATCGACACTGATGATTTGGGATGAGGGGACAAATTTAGCAAGAGCAATGGCGATATTGCCTGAGCCAGTACCTAAATCCAGGGCCCGCCCTACTTTAAAACATTTAAGTGCATGGTCCACTAACTGCTCGGTCTCAGGCCTTGGGACAAGCACCGAAGGATCGACTTCCAACTCCAGTCCCATAAAATTGCAGGTCCCTAAAATGTACTGCAAGGGTTCATTGTTGGTCCGGCGTTGCTTGTATTCCTCGAATAGTTTTTGCTGGTGAGGGCTTAAGACAGGCTTCTTAAGGGCCAAATCAATGGGTTGGCAGTTCAAAATATGCGATAAGAACACCTCATCTTCTGTCATATTAATTTATTTCCTTAATAACATCTCTCTTCTTGTCTTATAATAATCAATATATAAAAGGTTATCATAACACGCAAGACATTTAAATCTCAAAAAGCACTAAACCCTAAGTTTCCATGACAAACTTTGCAAAATATGATTACCCGGAACACCTTGTCCAAATCATGACCGGTGGCCTCAATCAGGCCATTTTTGAAATCGCTATTGATTTAGACATATTCAACAAAATAGACAAAAAGGACCTCTCCTTAAAGGAATTCAGCGACCTGTTCAGG
>CAZFON010000421.1:0-1604 GCA_964520185.1 uncultured Planctomycetales bacterium
CGGGCAAAGCGACCTCAGGTCTTGAGGAATTCCAGAAGATCCGCGTTAAGCTGGGCCTTGTGCGTTTCCGTCAGTCCGTGGGGTGCGCCGGGATAAATCTTCAAGGTCGGGTGCTTGACGAGTTTTGCGGAGACCAGCGCCGCCGCGCCGATAGGCACAATCTGGTCGTCGTCACCGTGAATGATCAGTGTCGGCACGTTGAATTTCTCCAGATCTTCGGTAAAATCTGTCTCGGAGAATGCTTTAATGCAGTCGAGCGTGTTTTTGTGACCAGCCTGCATCCCTTGCAGCCAGAACCAGTCAATCATGCCCTGTGAAATCTTCGCGCCCGGCCGGTTGAAGCCGAAGAACGGGCCGCTGGCGAGATCCTTGTAAAACTGCGAGCGGTCAGCGATGGAGCCGAGACGGATCGCGTCGAACTTCTCAATTGGCATGCCACCGGGATTGGCCGCCGTTTTCAGCATCAGCGGCGGGACGGCGGAAATCAAAGCAGCCTTGGCCAGCCGCTTCGTGCCGTGGCGTCCGACATAACGGGCAACTTCACCGCCGCCGGCGGAGAAGCCGATCAGGACGGCGTTCTTCAGGTCCAACGTGTCCATGAGGGTTGCGAGGTCATCGGCGTAGGTGTTCATTTCGTTGCCGTTCCAGGGCTGACTGGACCGGCCATGGCCGCGACGGTCATGGGCGATGCAGCGATAACCGTTGGACGCCAGGAAGAGCATTTGAGACTCCCAACTGTCCGAACTCAACGGCCACCCGTGACTGAATACGACGGGCTGGCCCGAGCCCCAGTCTTTGTAGTAGATTTGTGTGCCGTCTTTGGTGGTGATCGTGTTCACGTCGGAGTCTCCTTCGTTACGAATTTTTCTTTGAAACCCAGAAGCGCTTCGCCTCCGCTTCCATTTTTGCCAGGCGGGTGTAGTAGTCAGGAAATTCAGTCAAGTGTGCCAACGCGATTTTGGCGGTCTTCAGCGGATCGTCGCTCGTGACATCGGTTTTTGGATCGACGGTGCCATGCTCCAATTCAACACCCATACCGGCGCGGAATTGTGCAACATCGAACTTATCCCAGTTGATGCCCAATTGCTCCCCGGCTGCTTTTGCCTGATTCAGGGTAAAAATCTTTTTCTTGCTCATAATAATAAATCAATTCGCAGCGCCTGGTGATCAGTCTCAGGATTTCTTCGACAACAGTTTCAGCAATGTCTTGGCCGCTTCGGCGGAGGAGGCGGGGTTCTGTCCCGTGATCAGCAACCCGTCGGTTTGCACATAAACGCCCCAATCCGGCCCATTGCTGTAATGCGCGCCCGTTATTTTCAATTCATTCTCCAATAAAAACGGCACCACCTTGGTCAGCTTCACGGCGGCTTCCTCGGTGTTGGAAAAACCGGTCACATTCTTCGCTTTTATCAAAGCATCGCCATTCGGCAATTTCACCTTGAGCAAGGCACAGGGAGCATGACACACCAGGGCCATGGGTTTCCCCTGTTGCTGGAAGGCTTCGAGCAAGGCAATGGAATCGGCGTCCTGGACCAGATCCCACAACGGACCGTGTCCGCCCGGATAAAAAACCGCGTCATAATCGGAAGCCTTGACCTCACTCA
>CAZFON010000422.1:0-1579 GCA_964520185.1 uncultured Planctomycetales bacterium
CCCTTCGTCAAAAAACCTGGGGATAGGACGGCTAAAACCTATAAAATCGTGCAGGATCAAATGCGTGATCTCGTGGGGCAGGATCGCCTCCACGAAAGAAGGCTGCCCCTTGAAGCTCACAATGATCCTTGACTGGAACAACACTGAATGGTCGGAAGCAAACCCGCCTGACCATGCCGGCTTGCCGGTGGCGCGGACATAGGATTCCTGGTCAGGAAAAAGGATGATCTTGACCCTGTCATTCCATGTCCAAAAATTTTGATAGCGCGAATAACCGATGTCGTCGGCAATATCGCGGTAATAATCTTCCGCATGGTTCAAGACCTCATGGGCGAAGTCCTCATCCTCACCGGAAGCGCAAAGGACCACAAAATGGTCCCCCTGGAACTTTAACCAGCTTCCAGGATTAAAAGAACCATCGATGGCTGCTGACACGCCCCGTGTCATGCCAAAGAGCAAAGCAACTGTTAATAGGTAAGATTTCACTTCTTTTAATGTGCCATGATGTCCATGGAAAATATCGGCAGAAGCATGGAAAAAACGATAAACCCTACCACGGTGCCAACGGCCAAAATCATCACCGGCTCCAGGATGGTGGTCACGGCTTTTGTTGTTTCATTGATATCTGCCTCATAACTTTCCGCAATATCCCGCAAGGACTCCTGTAAGGACCCTGATTCCTCACCCACCATGATCAGCTGCACCATCATCGGCGGTATTAAACTGGATTTGGCCAGACTCCGGCCTAAATTCTCTCCTCCGGCCAAATCCTGCACACAACCCAATAGGTCCATCTTTAACTGGGGATTATGCATGGTGGGAATGGCCATTTCCATGGAATGGATAATAGTAAGCCCGCTTTCCAATAACAATGCCATGGTCCGCGTAAAACGGCCCAAATCTATTTTTAAAACCAAGTCCCTCACCCAGGGAAGATTCAACAAAAATTGACCGATCAAAACCGCTCCTCGAGATGAAGCCCTCCAGCGGCTGAAAGCCCATCCAACGATAACCGCGGCAATCAAAATGCCCCACCCGTAAGCTTGAAAGACATGGCTGATGGCCATCACCACCCTGGTAGGCCAGGGCAAAGACTGCCCTGCTTCCGTAAAGATCACGGCCAGCTTAGGCATCACGAAGGCCAGGATAAAGATCACGGTCAACACGCCGATGGCCAACATAAAAAATGGATAAACCAGGGCTGTACGCACCTTGGCGGAAAATTCTTCCTGGGCCTTCAGAAAATCCGCAACACTACTGAGCATCTGGCGGAGTTTTCCCATCTCCTCACCGGCGCGTACCATGGCCACGAACAACGGCATGAAAATGACCGGATAATCCGAAAGACAATTGGAAAAAGAGCGGCCACTTTTGACGCCGATGGATATTTCACTCAAGACCCTGGAAAAATACACGCTCTTGGTCTGTTGGGCGATGACTTCCAGGGCCTTCAATAAAGTCACCCCGGACTTAAGCAGCGTGGCCAATTGTTTGCTGAAAAGATAAAGCTCTTGGCCCTTTACCATGACTACCCTGATATTGCTGACCAAAACACCCTCGGCGTTGCTCTCTTCGATGG
>CAZFON010000423.1:0-1578 GCA_964520185.1 uncultured Planctomycetales bacterium
TTGTCGAGGGCCATTCCCAAGACGGTACTTATGAGGAAGTTGAACGCATCATCAAAGTTTATCCCGACAAGGACATCAAATTATTTAAACAGCAGGGTAAGGGCAAAGGGGATGCGGTGCGTTTAGGCTTTGCACAGGCCCAACATGATGTGTTGATGATCCTTGATGCTGACCTTACCGTGGCGCCGGAGGAATTGCCTAAATTTTATCAAGCCATCCAAAGCGGCAAGGGAGAATTCATCAATGGCTGCCGTTTGATCTATCCCATGGAACAGGAAGCCATGCGGTTTTTGAACCTGGTGGCCAATAAATTTTTCGGTTTGTTTTTTTCATGGCTTTTAGGCCAGCGTTTTAAGGACACTTTGTGCGGTACTAAGGTCATCTTTAAGCGTCATTACGACGATCTTGCCGCTAACCGTCATTATTTCGGTGATTTTGATCCTTTTGGCGATTTTGACCTGATCTTCGGGGCGGTGAAGCTTAATTTGAAGGTGCTTGAACTTCCTATCCGTTATAAAAGCCGTACCTATGGCAGCACCCAGATCCAACGTTTTCGGCACGGTCTTTTGTTATTAAAGATGTGCGTCTTTGCGATGAAGAAGATCAAGTTTATCTAGATAAAAAAGGTAACAAAATAAAGGTGACAGGTACATTTTTTATAAAAATTTATTAAAAAAATGTACCTGTCACCTTTATTTGTAAGCTTGACAGTCTCCGGAATGGATGGTATAGTTGAAAAAATTTAAGAATGACCTTTAATCCGGTTCTGTGAAGCTGGAAAGGGAATAATGAATAATTTGATCACTACATTAATTTTGCCACCCGTTTGCTTTCAATTTCAAGGGAAAGCTGGCGGGTTTTCTTTTTTTCGAGGGGAGACCTATGTCAAGCGTTAAGATCATGGATCAGGATGCCATCCACCGGGCAATTTTGCGCATGGCACATGAGATCCTTGAGAAAAACAAGGGGACAGATCAATTGGCTTTGGTGGGTATCCGCACCCGCGGGGTCATTTTGGCCCAGCGCCTGAAGCAGGCCATTAAGACCATCGAAGGCAATGATGTGCCGACAGGGATTTTGGATATTACTTTATACCGCGATGACCTTACCTTGATCGGTACCAAACCTCTGGTCAAGGAGACCGCCATCGACTTTGATATAACGGACATGAAGATCATTTTAGTGGATGATGTATTTTATACCGGACGTACCGTGCGCGCGGCGTTAAATGCCCTGGTTGATTTCGGCAGGCCTGCCATCATCCAGCTGGCAGTGCTGATCGACCGCGGGCACCGAGAGCTCCCTATCCGGGCGGATTTTGTGGGCAAGAACATTCCCACGGCCAAAAACCAGGAAGTACAGGTCATATTGGGAGAATCCGACGGAAAGGCCGACGAGGTTTTGGTCTTGGATGCTGCGGACAAGGGAATGGCAGGAGGGTTGAACATATGACATGGAAGCACAAGCATCTATTAGGGCTGGCGGATTTAAGCCGGCAGGACATCGAGCTTGTCCTGGAAACGGCCAAATCCTTCAAAGAAGTCTCCCGACGGGACATCAAGAAGGTGCCTGCCTTGC
>CAZFON010000424.1:0-1568 GCA_964520185.1 uncultured Planctomycetales bacterium
TCTTTTCATTTTTGCCACTACTTTAGGATGTCATTGAAACAGTGAATATTAAACGGCGCCTAACCACGTGATAATTGATCTTCACTAATTCCTGATACCCTTCCCTATCATAAAGCGCCTGGATCTGAGAAAGGACATGGTCCATATCATCCCTGGTCAAATATTTGTTCCGAAAGCCTTTGAATAATTTAACAAAACGCTCCTTGTCCCCTAACACAAAACCCTGAATTTCAATATTTTTGATCAAGGTCCCTTTGTCTTGTTTTAGATCTTGTACAGGAGCGGCACCTTGGGCTGTTACAGCTAGGGGCATCAAAAGCAGCAAAATTAAAATAACGTAACGCATCAATGTTCCTTTTTTATGTGGATGGATCATCCGTTTCTTTATCCTTGACCTTATCCGTGTCTTGGCCCGCAGAAGCGGCTACGGTCAGGTCTTGGGATTTACTCATGCCGCCGGTGCAATATAAGGTTACTGTAATGACATCCCCTGGGTTGGCTTTCAGGGACACATCATCTGAAAAATCCTGGCCGTTTTGATGATCATAGTTCTGAGTCGACGCCTGCTGGCCATTGACAGATACGGTCATCATGCGGACGTATTGAGACGATGGGTTGACCGACGGATGATGGGCCGCAACATGCAATGATTGCGTCTTTAGGCCATATGTCAAAGAGATGTTCTGAATAGGAAGATAGACCGCAATACAATTCCCGGCTTTATCGCGGGGACAATCGGCAAAACTGATGGACATAACGGAAAAGAATAAACAAGCTAGGACCATGAAAACATTTCTCATAAGTGGTAAATGCCCCCTGTGATCAAAAAATTAATGATCTCCTTTCCATAAAACAAGCTCGTCAACGCTCCCATGATCAGAAAAGGGCCGTAGGCAATGGTGCTGTCCTTGGTCCGAATTTTCTCGGCAATGCCGAATCCTGCTCCAAAAAATGGCGCCAGAAAAAAGGTCAGCAGGGCCAGCTTCCATCCCAAAAAAGCGCCGACCATGCCCATCAACTTGACGTCTCCTCCGCCCATGGTTTCCTTTTTGAATACAAAATCTCCAATGATCCCCATCAGGTAAATGGCCCCGCCACCAACCAAAAGCCCCAAAAGGGAAAAACCAACGCCCAAGAACGGTGAATGGGTCTCATGCAACTGCGGAACAAACAAACTAAAAATGACCCCTAGGACCATGCCCCCGATGGAAACCTCGTCAGGGATGATACGGTGCTCAAAATCAACGAAGGTCGCCACGATAAAACAACTGACCATGACCAGATACGGCCATAAAACAGCCTGAAGGCCGAAATACCAATAAAAAAGAAAAAAGGCTGCACCTGTCAAAAATTCCACAAACCAATAACGAAAAGAGATCTTTGCTTTGCAGGCACGGCAACGTCCGCCCAGGACAAGCCAGCTGATCAAGGGGATATTATCGTACCAGGCGATCGGCGTACGGCAAGCCACACAATGGGAACCAGGGAAAACAACGGATTTTTCCAGAGGAAGCCGCACAATGCATACATTAAGGAAACTTCCGGTCATTGTGCCAATGATAAAAATA
>CAZFON010000425.1:0-1545 GCA_964520185.1 uncultured Planctomycetales bacterium
GGCCAGCTACGCTAGCCACGGAAATGATGACAAGCGATAACGCATCCTGCAGGCCAAAGGCATTGCTCACAAGAGTGACCGGAATGATACCCTTGATGATATCCAAAACCAGCACCACCGAACCAGGACCTTTACCCAGGACCCGAAATGCATTGGTAGCACCCATATTCCCTGAACCATGCTCACGTATATCAATGCCTTTAAGCACCCGGCCAAAAATATACGCCACGGGAATGGAACCGATCAAGTAAGCCAGGACTGCGCTAATGGCCAGAAACAGCGGATTCATTGAGTGCCTTGATCCCTTCCTTTATATAGATGACGCCGGAAACAAACGTGGCGCCCAGGGCCACATACCAGAAAACAAAGGTGAATTTCAATTGCAATAAAACACCCAACACACATACGACCTGCAGGAACGCGGTAAGCTTACCCGAACGGTTGGCTTCGATCTCCAATTTTCCCGTAGTCAGCTGGACGATCATCGAGCCCAATAATAATATGATATCACGGCTGATGATGCCTACCACAAACCATAAAGGAAAATGGATCTGTACAAAAAAAGACCTTTTAATATAGAGGCAGATAAAAGCGCTGATCAAAAGCATTTTATCAGCCAGAGGGTCCAGGATGGCACCGGCCTTGGTTTTCTGGCCGCGGGTCCTGGCCACATACCCGTCGATCACATCCGACACCACGGCCACCACAAACAACCCCAGGGACAGCCAGCGCATATATTCCCGTTGAGGCGAAATATACATGACCGTGGCGATAAAGAATGGGACGATCAAAATGCGTCCGACGGTAACTTTATTGGCAAAGGTCAGGCCCATATCACTCCACCCATTCCAGTTTAACCTTATGGTCAGGGCACCAGATCAAATCCGGGCTGAAACGCTCTCCGCTCTCCGGACAGTATTTGACCGTATGCTGCGGACTTAAGGCCGTGTTGATCGACCGTAAAGCGGATTTCGCCTGCGGGTCTTTCGCCACCTGTCGCGCCAGATCCTTAAGCTGTGCTTCGGTCACCGGTTTGTTCGTCAGGCCCTGTGTCACCGTCGACATGCCGGAAATCGCATCCGCCTGGGCATTCACCGGTTGATGCGGCGC
Source organism: uncultured Planctomycetales bacterium (assembly GCA_964520185.1). GTDB lineage: Bacteria > Omnitrophota > Gorgyraeia > Zapsychrales > Fredricksoniimonadaceae > JABDGZ01. The sequence goes on from CAZFON010000425.1 coordinate 1,111, forward strand.
TGTCTGGCAGCCGGATAAACTAAAAAGAAGCAGGAAAAAAAGGCCGGCAGTTCTTATCATATCTTATTGTATGATCCTGATCCGGTCCAAAGGCCAGAAAATAAAGTCCGCCTTGCCGATAATACTGGCTTCAGGAACAAAGCCCCAAAAACGGCTGTCATAGCTGGAGCCGCTGTTGTCCCCCATCACATAAACATAACCTGGAGGCACGTGTACGACCTGGCCTTCGCCGCCGTAATCACCGCGATTGTAATAATAGGTGCGCCTGATGCGCGGATCCGTGACTTCCTTGCCGTTAATATAGATGGCACCATCCTTGATCTCAACGTCTTCACCACCCACGGCGATCAGACGTTTGATAAAATCCTTGGTCGGATCGACCGGATACACAAACACAATGATGTCTCCCCGGTGGGGTTTCCTAAAACCCGGCAA
>CAZFON010000426.1:0-1538 GCA_964520185.1 uncultured Planctomycetales bacterium
TTATATACATTAATGTAAATTAATCCTTATTTGTTTTGACCAGCTTTTTATGAAAAATCATGTAGAATTAAAACCAACTGCTGATGAAGTCCTTTCCGAAACTGAGGAAATGTTACTTGAGATTGAAATGCCTCAAGTTGAAACGATCCCAGCTGAGTATGTCCCTGTTCCGGAAAAGAAAATTAAGGTCAAGGCGCCGCCGCATGTTGAAAAACCGGTTGAACTCAACCCTCTGCGCATTGCCCTTCTTTCATGGGAAACCCTGCATTCGATCAGCCTCGGGGGGGTCGCTGTCCATGTAACGGAACTCGCCGCTGCTTTGCAGCGTCGAGGTCATGAGGTCCATGTCTTTACGCGCATGGGCCGGCATGACCATCCGCAATATGAGCTCATTTACGGAGTGCATTATCATCGCGTTCCTTATCCGGGCCATCCTAATATCATCGATGATATCAACAATATGTGCCGTTCTTTTGTCACGTCGGTTTTCCAGACTGAAGACTATATGGGCGCTCATTTTGATATTGTGCATGCTCATGATTGGCTTACTTCCAATGCCATGGTCTGGATCAAACAGGGCAGGGGAAGAAAAGGCATATTAACGATCCATTCCACGGAATATGGCCGGTGCGGCAATAATTTTTTTGCAGGGCCATCAGCCAGGATACGCGATCACGAGCGTCACGGCACCTATTGTGCGGACAGGGTCATTGCCGTGTCCCGCGCGCTTAAAAACGAGATCACATGGATGTATAACCTTCCTGATTGGAAGGTGCATCCTATTTATAACGGTGTCAATTATACGCATTTTGACGGTTTTATCGATCCGGGCAGTGTCAAGGCAAGATTTGGTGTCGGACCGCTTGACCCTATGGTTTTGTTTGTAGGCAGAATGGCCTTACAGAAAGGGCCGGACTTATTGATCGAGGCTGTTCCGCACTTGCTGCGTTTTTACCCGAATGCGAAGTTTGTCTTTGCCGGCGACGGTCATTTGCGCGTTCCTGTGGAGAGCCGGGCACGGCAATTAGGCGTTGCCCACGCCACACGGTTTATTGGGCATCAGGATGCCTGGAATTTGAGAGACCTCTTTAGGGCCTGTCAATGTGTTTGCGTACCCAGCCGCAATGAACCTTTTGGCATTGTTATCCTAGAAGCCTGGGCCGCCGGCAAACCGGTGGTGGCAAGCGAAATCGGCGGTCCGTCCGAATTTGTCTGGCATAATGTCACAGGGTACAAGGTACGCCCAACCCCTGATTCCATTGCCTGGGGCCTGGGCACGCTCTTTGCCAATTTTGAGCATGGCCAGTGGATGGGCAGGAACGGCAGATATGCGGTTGAAAAAGATTTTTCCTGGGACGTGATTGCCGGCCATACCTTGGATGTCTATAAGTTTTAGCCTACCTCAAGTTTTGTCTAAAAAAATCCGTATACAGTTGGCAAATTTATTGTATAATTCGAATTCAGTTCGAAGAATGATGTACTATTCGCTGGCTTAGCTCAGTTGGTAGAGCAGCTGATTTGTAATCAGCAGGTCGGGG
>CAZFON010000427.1:0-1533 GCA_964520185.1 uncultured Planctomycetales bacterium
GCTCGTTGACGGCGTGATTTCACATTTCGGAGAAGCTATTAAATAATCGTTTTCTTTAGAAAGGCAGTGCAAGATGAAACGCAATTTGTTATTGACCCCAGGACCAACGCAGGTACCGCCGCAGCTTTGTGAAGTTTTAGGCAAACCCATCATCCATCACCGTACCCCGCAATTCCAGGAGAATATCAAGCAGGTGGTGGAGGGTTTGAAGGAAGTTTTCCAGACAAAAAATGACATTTATATCCTCACCTCTTCAGGTTCAGGAGGCATGGAAGCGGCAGTGACCAATTTGCTTTCTGCGGGAGACAAGGCCATTGCTGTCGACGGAGGAAAATTCGGCGAACGCTGGGTCGAGCTTTGCCAGACCTATAAAGCCAATACCATCGTTCATAAGGTCCAATGGGGGAAGGCGCCGATGGCTGCTGAGATCAAATCGTTGCTGGATGCCCATCCTGACACCAAGGCGGTGTTCATCACCCTGGCGGAAACATCGACGGGCGTGACCCCCGATGTTAAAGCTATTGGCGAGGTGGTCCATCAAACCAATGCCGTCCTGGTTGTTGATGCTGTTTCAGGCCTGGCTGTCCAGGAGATCAAAACGGATGAATGGTATTGCGATGTGGTGGTTTCTGCGTCACATAAAGGCTTTATGCTGCCGCCCGGTTTGGCTTTTGTCAGCGCTTCTCCCAAGGCTATTGAGCAGATCAATAAATGCACCACGCCCCGTTATTATTTTGACCTTCGTACCTGTAAAAAGGCGATGGAAAAGATCGATACGCCGTTTACTCCGGCCATTGGGGTCATGATCGCCATGGTAGAAAGCCTGAATATGATCAAAAAGGACGGCCTGAATAATTGTTTCGCGCGTTATGCGCATTTGGCCAAGGCCGTCCGCACCGGATGCGCCGCCATTGGTTTGGAGCTTTTCCCTGACCCGTCTTGTTCAACGAATGTCTTGACCGCGGTAAAGATGCCGGCCAATATCGACGGAGAGAAATTGGTCAAAACCATGCGTGATACCTATGGGGTGACCGTTGCCGGTGGCCAGGACAAACTTAAGGGTAAGGTCATTCGTATGGCCCATATGGGGGCCCTGGATGAATATGATATTCTCACCGGGCTTGCCTGCCTGGAGAAAGTATTGCATCAAATGGGACATAAATTTGAACTGGGCACCGCACTGAGCTCAGCACAGAAAGTACTTAACAGCAAAGGATAGTTCTATGTTTAAGATCTTGGTAAGTGACAAACTTGAAAAAGAAGGCCTGGATATTTTAACGGCTGATAAACGATTCACAGTGGATTGCAAATTCGGCATTCCTGCGGACGAATTGAAAAAGATCATCAAGGATTATGACGGATTGATCGTGCGTTCCGGCACCCAAGTGACCTCACAGATCATTGAAGCAGCGGATAAATTGAAGGTGATCGGCCGCGCCGGTGTTGGTTTGGATAATGTGGATCTGAAGGCGGCCACTGAAAAAGGGATCGTGGCCATGAACACTCCGGCGGGGAATACCACCTCCACGGCTG
>CAZFON010000428.1:0-1530 GCA_964520185.1 uncultured Planctomycetales bacterium
ATTTCAAGACTTGGACAGTGGTAGCCCATCCCAAGCCGACCGTGGCGGTGGAATTCATACGTCCGAAAGAGACGTCTCTGGAAACGATACGGGAGAATTTCAATGTTACGGTACAGCCCCTACCCCAGGGGATATATTCCCTGGAAGAATTAAGCAATACGTTAAAAGCGCAGATGATTTCCGTGTTCGGCAATAGGATCATTGAGTACAAGCGTGTCCATTGGGGATGGCGCCAGGGGTATTGGATGTCAGTGGCGGTGGTCAAGCCGGATCATTATAGGCTGGTCAATGTCTGGCTGGTGGCTAATAATAAGGTTTATATCTTGACCTTCTTAGGAAGCATTATTAATTATAGGAACGACGCTGTATTTGTTGAAAAGATGGTCCGTTCATTTCATCTGCTTTAAAAAAAGGTGACAGAAAAAAGGTGACAGGTACATTTTTCTATCAAAATTTATTAGAAAAATGTACCTGTCACCTTTTTTATAATCCCATGCGCTCAACCAGGAACTCTTTGATATTCCTGCATTGCAGGTAAGGGTTGGTCTCTTTTTGATGGCCAAAGGTGTCTGTCGGAGTGGGACCATAATTATGCCCTGGGTAAACCACGGTCTCGTCAGGGAGCTTCATGAGGGTATGATAGAGGCTGTTGTACATCACCGTGGCATCGCCTCCGATCAGGTCGCATCTTCCGCACCCATCGATAAAAAGAGTGTCCCCGGTAATGATGTTTCCCTGGGCCAGGAAACACAGGCAGCCCGGCGTATGACCGGGCGTATGCAGGATATCGAAGCTTATCTTGCCTATTTGCAGTTTATCTTTGGAAGTGACATCGATGAGCCCATGGACATGGGGGCGCAGCGGCGGATATTCATCTTTGGATATGAAGACCGGCACCGGGTGAATGGACAAAAGTTTGTCCAGGCCGTTGACATGGTCAGGGTGGGCATGGGTCAAAAAAACCGATGAGATCTTGTAGCCCATTTGTTTGGCCTCACGGCAGAGGTACTCTACGTCCCAGGCAGGGTCAACAATGGCCATTTCTTTGGTTTCAGGGTCCCCTAATAGATAAAGGAAGTTATTGAGAGGGCCCATTTCATATTGTTGTATGAGTAATCTTGACATAAAACACCTCACTCGTATAATGAACAAGCTATTCAGATATTTTATATGATAATGGGAGGTTAAGCAAATGGCCCTGTTAGAATCCATCAAAATACCTTTAGGCACGATCATGCCGGAATTTGTATTAAAAGATGCTTTCGGAAAATCATATAAATCCGCTGAGCTTTTCGGCGAACGCGGGCTGTTGGTGGTCTTTACCTGTAATCACTGTCCGTATGCGCAGGCAGTGTGGCCCAGGGTCATTCGCCTGGCCCAATACGGCAAGGGTATGAGGGTCAATACCGTCGCCATCAATCCCAATATCAATCCCGATTTCCCTGACGATGCCCCGGATAAGATGGTCCTTAAGATCAAGGAGCTGGGCATTGATTTCCCGTATTTGGTCGACGCCTCCCAGGAGGTGGC
>CAZFON010000429.1:0-1503 GCA_964520185.1 uncultured Planctomycetales bacterium
ACTTTGAGAGCCTCTGGATAAAGTATGTCGGTGAGTTTCTGTAATTCACGCGGATGACTAAAAACAATCTTGGCCAATTCAGAGCGGTTAATCGTACTTGTCGATAGTATAACACCTGGAAAGATTTTTGCCACCTTTTTTATACTTTTCTTGCCCTGGGCCAAGAGGTCCCTGGTGATGGCGTCGGCATCAATGAGCTTGGCCCCCCGCTTGGCAAACATGAGGGACACGGTCGTTTTACCGCACCCCAAGTTCCCTGTAATGCCTATGATGTGCATTTTTGATAAACCTTTTCGTATTCCTTGGCGGATTTTTCCCAGGAGAAACGGTAGCGCAGGGCCTGGGAAACCAATTCATCCATCAGGGCCCTGTGCCTGTAAACTTTCAAGGCCTCGCCAACGGCCTTCAGAAAATCTTCAGCCGTATGGTCCGTAAAAACAAAACCATTGCCGGTATTATGGATGGGATCATAAAGGTGGATGGAGTCTGCAAGCCCCCCGGTCTTGTATACTATAGGAATGGAGCCGTAACGCAAGGCGATCATCTGGCCCAGGCCGCAGGGTTCATAAACAGAAGGCATTAAAAAGAAGTCCGAGGCGGCATAGATCTTATGGGCCATACGTTCGTCAAATTTCAGGTGCTTGCCGACATGATGCGGATGGCGCTGGGCCGCCTCCTCGATCATGCGATGATATTTCCTGTCCCCCACACCGGTCAAAATGACCTGGGCATCCTGGGCAACGATCTCATCAATAGCGGCCATGATGATATCCAACCCTTTTTGGGCACATAAGCGGCCAACAAACCCGAAGACCGGCGTTTTTTCCTGCAAAGGCAGCCCCAAAGCCGCCTGAAGCACCAGCTTATTCTGCCCTTTGAGATCGCTGATATCAGAGGAATCAAATGGAAAGTCCAGGAACGGATCGTCCTTGGGGTTCCAGGCCTCATAATCCAAACCGTTGAGGATGCCGTAAACATCATGGCTGCGATTTTGCAAAACACCGTCCAGTTCGCAACCCAATTCCCTGGTCTGTATCTCCTTGGCGTATTGCGGGGAGACGGTGGTGATCATGTCAGCATAAATGATCCCCCCTTTAAGGAGATTGATCTTGTCGTAAAACTCCACTCCCTGGGTGTGGAAGATATTGCCCCTGATGCCCAGTTTATGATACTGATATTTGGAAAATAAGCCTTGATAGGCCAGATTGTGGATGGTCAGCATTGAGCGGGCATGCCTGAAAAAGGGATCATGACGATGATTGATCTTGAGCAAAACCGGGATCAAGGCCGTGTGCCAGTCGTGGCAATGGATGATATCAGGAGAGAATTTGATGTCCCTTAAGACCTGGAAACTTTGATGGCAAAAAAAAGCAAAACGCTCAAGATTGTCCTGATAATCCCCTTCTGCCTCACCGTACAGTCCTTCCCGGCCGAAAAAATGATGGTGTTCGATAAAACAAACCCGGATATTCTCGCCGATACGGACAATAGGCGCCGGCACCT
>CAZFON010000430.1:0-1503 GCA_964520185.1 uncultured Planctomycetales bacterium
CAGGGCCGGAATACGACGATCGTTCTATTGACCTTGTTCATTTTGCTTTCCGGCCTGTCTTTTTATCATGTAGATAAAAGCATCCTGGTCGTCAAATATCTTTTCCAGTACAACATCCAATACCTGCCTCAGAATTATTTCAGATACCATCATTCCTTAACGGATTTTATTTCCCAGACGTGTATTTTCCATTCGGGCAATTCAGAGGCCGGCTGGAAAACGATCCTCTTTTTATGGCCGTTATTTTTATTTTGTGACGCGCTGGGCGGCCTGACCCTGACGCATATCTGTCTTTTTACGGTAACGACAACCTTATTAACGCTCATCTTGTTCTATGCGTGGGTAAGAAAATATTGGGGGCAACAGCCTGCTTTTTGGGGGACATTCTTTTTTGGTTTCTCAGCTATTTTTCAGGAACTGGCCCGTTCAGGAAGTTATGACGCGTACAGTATACTGATCGCCATGTTGTGGACCATCCTGTTCTATCACTGCGCCGGAAAAGCCGGGGTCTTCGCTTACGCGATATTGGGTTTTTTTACGGGTTTAAGCTGGTATGGTTATGCCATGATAAGGACACTCGTCGTTGCTGTTTTTGTTGAGATCTATTATTTTGCCAGGCGACGGTGGCTCTCCGGTGCATTTTTTATCATGGGCATGCTCCTATGGATCGTGCCGGGGGTGGTCATTTTAATGAATTTATTGCAGCAATACGGTTTTCATGGGCATTTGGATGTTTTATTCATTGATAAAGAAAACGTTGTGAGCGTTGTTCAAGGCGATGTCCTGTCCCTTTTGGGGATGATTTTACACAATGTGATGATTTTTATTCAGAGGATGCTCGGGTTCAATGATTATTTGGATTGGCCCTGCGGGAACCAGTTGCATGCCCATTTTTTAAATCACCTTTTGGTCATACCGATGCTCGTGGGTCTTCTGCATGTTTTTAGATCGCGTCAGCAATTGCCTGGCCGGCTGTTGTTGTGGCTGGGGGCCATGATCTATGTGACTCCGCTTTGCACGTCGGATTGGGCCAATGCGGAGGGAAGGCGTTTCTTATTTTATGTTTTGCCGACCTATTGCTTTATCGGCATCGGGATGGGGCAGATCATCACCTGGCGCAAGTTCAGGCCGTTGATGATCCTGGGGATTTGTTTTGTCCTGATCTCTGAGGCTTTGTTCACACATCAGTATATCATCAACGGCCGAAGGGAACTGGGCCTGGCGGATTTCGCGGACAAACTTAATGAACGTCATGAGCAGGCGACGATCATTTATCTTGAGAAAAGGCAGGATTCGTTATACTTTTTCAGCAATGAAGGGTATTTGTTTAATTTACTACTTCAAAAGAATGGTCAGCATTTTTATACCATTAAGGAAGCCCTGCTTGACCTGCCCTTAAAGGAGGAGCAGGGGAAATGCTATCTGGCCATAAGTCCTATGATCTCTAATAAAGAATTCTTACGCTGGTGTCAAAGCAACAAATTGAAACTTCCTCAGCCTGTA
>CAZFON010000431.1:0-1493 GCA_964520185.1 uncultured Planctomycetales bacterium
GGGCGAGCGCGACGGGCGGGGTCGCCTGCAGGCCGGCGGCCTCCAGCCAGCGAGCCATCTCCTCGTCGGAGAAGCCCAGGCGGCGGTGCTGGTGCGCCTCGCGCAGGAACTCGAAGCCGTGGGGGGCGAAGTCGATGATCAGCAGCTTGCCGTCCGGGGCCACCAGGCGCGCGGCCTCCGCCACGGCGGCGGCGGGGTCCGCCAGGTAGTGCAGCACCTGATGCACCACCACCAGGTCGGCGACGCCGGACGCCAGGCGGGTGGCGAAGATGTCGCCGTGGCGCAGCTCGCACCGCTCCAGCCCGGCCTTGGCGATGCGGTCGCGGGCGATGTTGAGCATCTGTTGCGACAGGTCGAGCCCGATGGCGCTCTCGGCCTTGGGTCCCAGCAGGGTCAGCATCCGCCCGGCGCCCGAGCCCAGGTCGATCAGCCGGCGGAACGGCCCAGGCCCGGCGGCGGCGACGATGGCGGCTTCGACCTCGGCCTCGGCGACATAGAGCGAGCGCAATTCGTCCCAGCGGGCGGCGTTGCGGGCGAAGTAGGAGGAGGCCTCGGCCGAGCGGGCCGTGCGGATGGCCTCCAGCTGCTCTGCGTCGCGGCGGGCGCCGCCGTCGGTGTCGGAGATCTGTTCCAGCACCCGGTCGAGCAGGGCGCGGCGGGGGCCTTCGCCGGCCAACCGGTAGAACACCCAGGCGCCGTCGGGAAACCGCTCGATCAGCCCCGCTTCCGCCAGCAGCTTGAGATGGCGCGAGACTCGCGGCTGGCTCTGGTCCAGAATCTGGCCGAGCTCCATCACCGCCAGTTCCTCGCGGGCGAGGAGCGCCAGGATACGCAGCCGCGTGGGCTCGCCCGCCGCGCGCAGAACCTCGACAGCCTCGTCCGTGGTCACTTGCATGACGCATATAAAGATATGTTTATGTCTTTATGTAAAGCTAAAATCGCAGCTACGGCGGCGCGAAATTTGCTTTCGGGACGCTTGGAAGGGCTGTCCTGACATCGTTTTGTCACTCTGGTCTTGAAACCAAGGGCGACGCAACGCAGGTCTTGGCGATGCGTTGGGTGAAGGACGGTTGCGAACAAGGGAGGACAGGGACATGCGCCTGAGTTTGAAACTGATCGCCTCCGCCGCCGTCCTGGCGGCGCTCGCCGCCGGAGACGCCTCCGCCCGCGAACGCGCCCCGCGCGACGCTTATCCGGACGAGCAGCAGTATCAGGACCAACAGCAGGACCAGGACGAGCAGCAGTATCGGGACGAGCAGGACTATCAAGACCAGCAGCGCTACCAGGAGCAGCAGCGCTACGAGGACGCGCGGGAATACCGGGACCAGCAGGCGCGGAGGTACCAGGCTCAGCAAGAACGGGACTATCGGGATCGGCAGGAGCGGGACGACCGCCGCGCGCCCGACGAGGCGCCGCCCCCCCCTCCGGTGGACCAGCTCACCGTCACCGCGCCGATCGATCCCTGGGAGAAGACCAACCGCAAGCTCTACGGC
>CAZFON010000432.1:0-1492 GCA_964520185.1 uncultured Planctomycetales bacterium
CGCATAAGCATCACAAAATTTGTCAGCCGTCATACTAAGAATTGGCGCACCGGCCGCACTCTTACCCCCCAAGAGATCCATAAGCTTAAATACGCAGCAAGTGCTTTTACCCTGGTCTTTCTGGGAGTGTTCATTGTTGCCAGGCTGATCTACGGCGTGTCATTTATAGGTTCTGGAGTGGAGGCCTGGCTGGCCAGCAGCCTGGTCCATTGGATATACAATGGTTTTGCCGATGTGCCTGCTATAACAGACGATGAAATCGGTATATGGATCGGCCAGAGCAATCAGAAAATTATCAATTCAACGATCGCCTTGATCGGTTTTATCCGACATGCGAGACCGGCCCTTACTATCCATATTGTTTGCGATAACGCAGTTGGAGGGATATTGAGACCATGTTTTAGCGCTGATCAAAAGTTGGTCTGGCAAGACAATGGAAATCCGGAATTAACGAATTCAACGAAAAAATGGTTTTATCTCTCTAAAAGCCTGGAAAGTTGTTCTTTGGAAGGATCTTCCGAGGTAGAGGTTAGAAAGTTACAAGTATTGTTTGCAGAGCCTTTTAAATATTTGCAATGCATGTTGGATGTCAACGAGGGAAAAACGCTCGGGCATTTTGGTTTAACTCAACGACCCATCGTCTTTTCAAATATTCATCCATGGGAGATGCCCAGGGTCATTACGGCCATTCAAAAACTGGAGATGCTCTGGCGAGATCTTGGCCTTAAAGGCTATCCGTTGGTTGTTGCTCCCCGCCGTCTGGAAGAGAACGATCTGCAGATGATGGACTTATTCAGAAGGAGAAGTCTGGACGTTCGTTTGCGAAGTAGCGTCAGAGGATTTCAACAGAATAATGATGCACGGGTTTTATTCTTAAATAGCAGGGGAGAATTGGTTGATCTGTTAAAGGTGTCGCGCCTGACCATAGCCGGAGGGACATTATGGGCCAATGAAAGAGGGCATGACCTGTCTGAGTCCTACGTGGAAGTTATTACCGGCGCGGCTCCCATGGAAGACCTGGAAGATCGAACAGGGTTGCACAGTGTGCTGGCAATGAGGGCGTATCAGCAAGGCAGGGTAGTTACCTTGCTAGGACGCAAGACCGATCCGTATACCTTGGCTGAAAATATCGTTGTTTGCCTTGAGAGTAATTTTGGATTTGGCCGAAGCACAAAGGGCCAGAGAGAGACGTTGTTTAGATCAGCATGTCAGGCTGTGGAGGAGCAGCTTAATGCCTGGGGATCAACGCCATTGGCCATACCTCCGGCCCAGATCAATGAACATTCTCATCCGTGGGGGGAAGAATTTAATTATCGTGTACTTCCCTATATGTCAGCCTTCTTTGTTACTTCGATCGTTGCTATTATTCTGGCAGCTTTGGGTATCCATGGCCCACCGGTAATGCTGGCCGTTGCAGGGATCTTATTGATCGCCACCCGCATAAGCATCACAAAATTTGTCAGCCGTCATACTAAGAATTGGCGCACCGGCC
>CAZFON010000433.1:0-1487 GCA_964520185.1 uncultured Planctomycetales bacterium
GCGTGATCTTTCCCCACCTACCATGGAAACAACCACCGGTTTATTGCGCCCGGCTTCTTCAAAAGCCTCATTAACGGCTATGGCCACGTCCATGGGATCAGTCACTGCTGTCTCGCAATAAAGAACGATGATGGATTTGACCCTGTCTTCCGCAAAAGCTATCTTTAAAGCCTTTCGGTAACCATCCACGCCGGCACCGCCGGTGATATCGATAGGGTTCTTGGTGCTTCCATAATCTGGCATGGTTGGACGAAATTTGGCTTCCAACCAGGCAGGATCATCCAAAATTTTTATCCGCTGGGTTTCGCATTCATCTGTGGTAGCAACACCAATTCCGCCGCCATTGGTGATGATCAGCGTCTCTTCCCCTTTGGGAAGCGGAAGCGACAAGGCACGAGCCCAGCTGAATGCCTCGATAAAGGTATTGGCACGCAGCATCCCTAATTGTTTGAAAACACCGTCATATATCTTGTCCGATCCTGTCAAGGAGCCGGTATGGGAAGCAGCGGCCTGGGCCCCACGGGATGAACGGCCGACTTTCAGGACAACCGTTGGTTTTTCGATCTTAGACTGCATGAATTTAGGGGCATCTTTGAGGCCTTCCATGTAGATCAAAAGCACGTTGACGTTCTTATCTTGATTAAAATAAGCAATGAGGTCTTGCTCGTCGATATCTGCCTTATTGCCGATACTGACCAGGGCTGCCATGCCGATCTTCTTCATGGCCGTCCAGCCCATCAGCCCTATGCCTAATGCCCCGCTTTGCGTGATAAAAGCGATCTTACCGGAATAAATGTCCTTAGGCCCGAAACTGGCATTCAGTTTGGCAGGAGGATAAACCAGACCGAAAATATTAGGACCAAATAAGGCTATGTTGTTATCGTTTGCTATTTTTTGAAGTATTTTTTCGTCCTTGGTATTGCCAACCTCACTAAAACCCGAGGTAATGACAGCAACGGTCTTGGCCTTGCAGGCAGCGCATTCTTCCATGGCCGCAATAACCAATACGGCGGGAATGGCTATAACGACCAGATCTATCCCTTCGGGAAGGTCTCTTAACGACTTATAGGCCTTGTGCCCTAAAATGATGTCAGCTTTGGGATTAATGGGGATGATCTCACCTTCATAGCCCCCCTCCACAAGGTTTTTGATGATCTGATGGCCGATCTTTTTGGGATCTGCCGAGGCGCCTATAATGGCTACCCGTTTGGGCTCAAAAGCAAATTTAAGGTTTTTCACAATATACTCCTTCTATGAACAGTACTCTTTAGTTTACGCTAACGCATTTTAACCTGGTAAGCAAGACGCATTCTATTATTCCTATAATAAGAATTTCTTATTAAACTGGCCCTGCTTCACTCCTGATCATTCAAGGTCCTGTTCTGATGTTCCTTAAAGTTGAGCCTTACAACTTCGAACATGTCTAATTTCATTAGATCTGTCAAAATATGCGTCATGGCAAAAGCATTGAGAAATGCATCATTCTT
>CAZFON010000434.1:0-1483 GCA_964520185.1 uncultured Planctomycetales bacterium
GCAAGGCCATCCGGGAAACGGATAATCCTCCCTCGGGCGCTCCTTTAACGGAAATCGTTCCAGGATTTGATAAATCCAAAAGATCTCCGTTGACCACGGTCTGGGCACTGTCTCCCTTGACCACACCTGTATATTGACCATTGGCCTGATAGGAAGCCATGTTGATGCCCAACATCGGACTGATATTGTTTTGAGTGTTGATATATTTGGAAGAAACATGGAACAATTCTGCCAGGCTGTTGCCTTCTATAAAAGAAGTCGCTTCTTGATTGCCTGCCGCATTTGTCCTGACTTGTAAACTGCTGCCTATCGTTCCAGTGCGGGTATTGTACACTTGGGATGTTCCATTGACGTCGAGAACAAGCAATCCTGTCCCTTGAAGATTGCCCGTCACACGATACGTATTCCCGCTATGCGGCTCATAATACTCCAATGGTGTCCCATGATCATCGGTAACGATCATTCCTCTCTCGCCTAGATCGCTTGGCTTAGCATAGTCATGACCCGCTTGCACCACATATGGACCTGTGCCTTGAGCTGCGGGAGCCGCCGGCTGTGTTGCCGGCTGCGTTGCCGGCTGCTGCGGTATTTCTGCCGGCGTAGAAGCTGTTACTGTCGTCGATATTGGTGTTGTTGGAGTGCCGTTAACGGCCACCTCTCCGGCCATCCCTGCTCCTTCAGGAGACTTTATGGCTATCGTGGTATTCTGTGGATTCTTCGCTTGAGCAGCAGTATCCAGAGCATCCATGGTCCCCGTCGGCAAGTTCTGTGCCGCCTGGTCTCTTTGTTTAATATCCACCGGTAACAGCATTGCACCCGCATGAACCGGTTGAGGGGCCGTAATTTCAACTCCCAACTTAAGCGGGCTCTTAAAAATATCTAGCACCACTTCGCCGGTGCCAAACCCTGAGCCTTGAAATCTATTGTGGTCAACCGTGCCGACAAGCAGACTCGGATTGCCATTATTATCCTTTAATGGATTGCCATTATTATCTAACAATACCCTCTCATTGAAATTCTGCGCGCTGGCAAATTGGAAATCCGGCATGCCTAAAGTGTTCGTCAGGAAGGCGTTGACCGCCGGGCTTTCATGCACGGCATAATGAGCCAGTAATGATCCAAAATTAAATGCGCTCTCAGAGGCGGCGCTTTGCAATTGCCCGCCGATATAATTAATGTTAATGCCAGGCGCGCCTATGCTGTGCGATTCCAGTAAAGAAAGCACATACTCGTCGTATAGTTTGCTGGAGGAGGCTGCTGGAGTGTCCGCTTGGAATTCGATCAAACCGTCAAAACGTGTTGGCTGGTTCCATTGCGGTTTATTATTTATTTTCATCTGGTCCCACTCATTGGACATGGAAACAGCTGCATCGGGTGTAAGCCCGGACATCTCGCCTTGAACATCGGAAAAAGAAATAAAATCATATACTGAATTAAATCCCGCGTTACCATTGAGCGCTTGCGTACCTCCCCAATTAGAACC
>CAZFON010000435.1:0-1473 GCA_964520185.1 uncultured Planctomycetales bacterium
AATCATTCCAGTTGATCCCTACCTTGGTCAGTACCCCGAAATCCTGCCAGTTAATGCCGGTCTTGCTCAATACCCCGAAATCCTGCCAATTAATCCCGGTCTTGCTCAATACCCCGAAATCGTTCCAGTTGATGCCCGCCTTTGTCAACACACCGAAATCATTCCAGTTGATCCCGGTACGGCTTACTACGTATAGATCGTTCCAATTAACGCCTGTCTTGGTAAGAACGCCGAGGTCGGTCCAATTAATGCCGGTCTTTGTCAGCACACCAAGGTCGTACCAATTGGCACCCGTCTTTGTCAGTACACTGAAATCGCTCCAATTAATGCCGATCCTTGTCATGGCCCCCAAGTCATACCAATTAATACCCGTCTTTGTCAGTACGCCAAAATCATTCCAGTTAATTCCGGTACGGCTTACGATATACAAATCGTTCCAATTGATCCCTGTCTTGGACAAAACACCAAAATCATTCCAGTTAATGCCTGTCTTACCCATGACTCCAAGGTCTTGCCAATTAATACCTGACTTGGACAAGACACCAAAATCATTCCAATTGATCCCTGTATGTCCCAACACATACATGTCATTCCAATTGATCCCCGTCCTGGTTAGGACCCCGAGGTCTTGCCAATTGACCCCCGTTTTGGACAAAACACTAAAATCATTCCAATTGATCCCTGTGCGGCTTAACACATACAGATCATTCCAATTAAGACCTGTTTTGGAGAGGACCCCCAAATCATTCCAATTGATGCCGATTTTACTGAAGACCCCAAAGTCTTGCCAATTGATCCCGGTCTTAGACAAAACACCAAAATCATTCCAGTTGATCCCTGTGCGGCTTAGTACATACAGGTCATTCCAATTAAGACCTGTTTTAGTCAGTACGCCGAAATCACTCCAGTTGATCCCCGTTCGAGATAACACATACCAATCATTCCAATTGACGCCTGTCTTGGTCAAGACACCGAAGTCCTGCCAGTTGATCCCTGTCTTACTAAGGACACCAAAATCATTCCAGTTGATACCGGTACGGCTGACCACATTAATATCATTCCAATTGATCCCGGCTTTACTTAATACTCCGAAGTCATTCCAATTAATACCGGTCCGGCTCAGAACCCCAAAATCATACCAATTGATACCCGTCTTGCTTAATACACCGAAGTCATTCCAATTGATCCCGGTACGGCTTAACACATTAAGGTCATTCCAATTAAGGCCTGCCTTTGACAACACACCAAAATCATTCCAGTTGATACCGGTACGGCTTAATACATTAAGATCGTTCCAATTAAGGCCTGTCTTGCTAAGGACACCAAAATCATTCCAGTTAATGCCCGTCTTACTCCATACTCCAAAGTCTTGCCAATTAATTCCGGTCTTTGTTAATACTCCGAAATCATTCCAGTTAATCCCGGTCTTGCTCAATACCCCGAAATCGTTCCAGTTGATACCCGCCTTTGTCA
>CAZFON010000436.1:0-1455 GCA_964520185.1 uncultured Planctomycetales bacterium
ATAGGCCCGGGAAGTTGCAGCGCTTTGGGCGATAATGACGATGAACATGGAAAAAGCTGTGGGAAGCAGCTGTTGGACCAGGCCCCAGGACCAGGGAACATCCGGAAATCCGATGGGAGGCAGGCCCCGGGGGACTTCGCCTAATACATGGACGCCATAAGATTTGAGGTTAAATGCCCCGCTGACAATGACGGTCCCGGCAAGTGCAATAAGCGCTCCGGGTATCTTTTTAGAAAATTTCTTTGATCCCTCAATGATGCCGATGGCGGCGATGGCGATGGCCAAGTCGCAAAAATTCGTATGGAACAACTGCTGAAAACCGTCCAGACCCAGCATACCGGGGATTTGGCCCAGAGCAACCTGAATGCCTACACCGGTCAAAAACCCGATCAGTACCGTCCTGGATAGGAAATCAGCCATAAAGCCCAATCCAATGATGCGCGCAAAGATCAATAAGACAGCGCAGATCAACGCCAACGCACCGGCAAGCGCGACATACTCGGGGGACCCTTTGAGAGCACTGCTGCCCAAAGCCGCTGCTAAGATAGCTGCGGTGGCTGAATCAGCGCTTACGACTAAATGTCTGGAAGAACCGAAGACGGCAAATAAAAAAATGGGAATTAGCAAGGTGTACAGGCCGGTGATGACCGGCGTACAGGCGATCTTGGTGTAACCCATCACCTCAGGAATGGCCAGGGCTGCCAAGGTAAGGCCTGCCAAGACTTCAGAAGAAACTTGCGAAGGTTTAAGCGGTAGCAGACCTTGAAACAAAGCAAACCGTTTTTCAACGGATTTTTCCATATCGTTTCTTAAATATCCCATGCCTATATGTCTTTTTTCTTTATAGATAAAAATTTGTGAATATGGTACATTAAAAATAGGAGCTAAATGATGCCTCAGATCATATTGGTCGTAGATGATGACAACAGCATTGCCCTGACCCTGAAGACCGCTTTGTTAAAGGACGGTTACGAGGTCATTACGGCAACCAACGGCGATGAGGCTTTGAACCTGATAAAGACCACGGTACCGGATCTGATCATCACTGACCTGGTCATGCCGGTGATGGACGGGTGGTATTTCAACATGAATGTCCGTAAGGACAAACGGTTCAAGACAACGCCGATCATTATTCTCAGCAGCCTCCTTTCACCTGAAGCGACCCAACAGGAACAAGAGGCCTCTACCTTCTACGTGCCAAAGCCTTTCAATACATCGACGCTGCTGGAGAAGATCAAGGAACTTTTAGGACCCCGCCATTCCTGATGCCGCACTCCCATTCCGTTGCCCCGCTGGAGGAAATTCCATGTCATTAGGCCTGCAGACAAAGTATTTCTTGTCAGGCGTATAAGCACAGACCCCGGCTTTGGTTGTTCCATCCGGTATATTGATCAGGCAATCCACACCTTCTACTTTCCCTGAACAAGCCGTGATGGCGTCCGCCGGTGGTGCCGG
>CAZFON010000437.1:0-1434 GCA_964520185.1 uncultured Planctomycetales bacterium
GTATTTACCATACAACAACAAACCTTCTTGCACGTCAGGACTATCGGGATCTGAACGGTCGGTGAAATATTGATGAAACGCATCGGATTTGACATTCGTGATCGAGTCGGCCAACTGTGACAAATAATACGTGTCCGTCGTTTGATTCAAAAGTTTGACAATAAGCTCATGGTCTGATCGACCGCCAAGGCGTGCCAAGGCATAGACAGCGGCCTTTATCTCTTTAAAATTCCATTTAAAACGCAGCTCGCGCATCAATTTCATGTCTAGGGCGGTCTGAAGGACCTTGCGCATTTCATCAAGCCGCTCTTTAATGCCTAGATCTCCGTAGGCCGTCATCAAGGCCGGGGTCAATCTGTTCATCCCTTTAAGGATCTCCACGGCTTGAGGCGTGCCGATCCTTGACAAAACACCTACAAGAAATTCATTGCGGGGATCGATCCTTTTGCCGACCATATAAAGAGCAGTGTCAACATCCCCATTCAGGGCTTCTTTTAAGGCCCGACCGGAAGATTGTTTGATGGCTGTATTAATAAAACCCAGGGAGGCATTGCCACGCCGGATCAATACATTGGCCGTTAAATATTCAAACTCCTTGTCCTTCCAATTTATGTATTTGTTATTTAAGAACCATGCCCTTTCGACGAGCTCATAGCCGGATTCTCCCTCAAGGGCATCGATCAAATAAGGCAGGATCCCATCCCCCATTTGCAAAAGGTCACCAACGATCCCCTCCATTTCCTGATGGTCCATCTGGCCTGAACCGTTGACGTAATTCTTGAGGTCTCCCACAAACCCGATCATGTCCTGCTGATGCAGCAAAGATGCTTCTGCAGTCTGTGGCCGGTTGATCTTCGTAGTTTCGGTCTTTCCTAACATGCTGAAATCCCCCGCGGGAGGCTGGACCATGATCTTAATACGCAAGGGGTTGTTATCTGCATTAATGGCATCTTCGGTCCTCTGGTCATCTTGGGCTGTTTGCAATAAACTGCCCAGCCCCATCCTGGTGTTCCCTTCACCGCGCATGGCAAAATCCATCCCGCCTGAAAAATATTTTCTAGGGATCATCTCCTGGGTAGCTGGATCAAGGTCTTCTTTGATATAGTTGCAAACGCCTTTCTTAAAGGCCAACAGATAGCGCTGATAGATCTTTTCATTTTCCTTCGGATCATCGATATTGACGCCGGCCACCTTGTTTTTATCCTCATATACCTGCGCCAAAATACTGCTCCTTATCTTTTTCTTATACCAGGCGGCAAGGATGAGGCTGTTATAAACCTGACGGAGCCTGGCAAAATTTTTGTTTTCGTTGACTTCTTTGGTGAGTTCGGGGATGACGATTTCGCGGATGATTGGGCTACCAATCGAACCTACGAGGTTCGGTTGTTGTCCATCTTTTTCCGAACCTCGTAGGTTCGTAAGGCCATGTTTCTG
>CAZFON010000438.1:0-1419 GCA_964520185.1 uncultured Planctomycetales bacterium
CCTTATTACTGGAAATATCAACAGGGACCAGGGTCATTTTATCCAATTGCAGGACCTCATTCAAGAATCTGAGGTGATAGGGACTGCTATGACTGCTGTTGGGGCCATAATAATCCAACAAGGCATTAATAGCCCAAGGACTGCTCTTAAAAGCTTCTTTCAACAGATCAGTGCCCAAATAGGTCTTACCTTCAACCTTGATCTTGGCATTAAATTTGGGCGGCATATGTTTATCATTCAATCCCAACAATCCATGATATTGGGCAACTGAGGAAACGATCTGTGAGAAATGATCATAAATATTTAACTGAATGTCCCCGTTAGGGTCCATCGTCGTGACCATATTTTCGTATTTACCCGTAAAATTATTTCTCATGAATCTTCCGATACCCAATGGATATTTGTCCACATTGGCTACGCTTGAACCTCCCCAATTGCCTGAAACCATGTAAACTGCGGATTTCCTAAACAAACCGGTATCCCCATATTTCAACAAACATTGATTAAAATAGGGCCCGGCAGCCGAGAAACCAGTGAAAAAAGCCCCTTGGTTAGTGAGGATATCCCTCATGAAAGGCTGGTTAAGGCTCCTGTAAATTTGGTCGGCAATGGCTTCTGCAGATATGCGCGGATCGAACGAAAGGCCTAACACCACATTCCCAGCGTCAACATAACCTTTTATAAGATGTTCCGTACGCCAGTAGGGGTCTTGTCCCGAAGGTGGAATATAAATAACATAATTTTTGCCAGGCCCCAATTTGCCGCCCAACACTTTTATACCAAAGAGCCTGTCCACAGATGGCAAAGACACGCCATACTTTTGTAATTTTTCATTGGCCTCGGTTAATTTATATATTTCCCTTCCGCTGCTGCTATCCAGACTTCCCGGAGAGATGTCGGGCTTCATTTCCTGAGACTGGGTCAGGCTGGCGTTGGCAATGACATTATTAAGCAGCATGATTATACTTTGCAATCGATTCTCTTCAGGCGTAATTTCTCCTGCATGGGTTTTATTCTTCCTGGCATTTCTCAAACTTTCTTGATAAGCCATCAAAGTTTGTTTTGCTTCACTTAACACAGGTGCCATCCACTGCTGATAAGTATTAATAACCGCAGGAGCCGTCTGCTGGGAATTCAATTGTTCGCTGATCTGATCAACCACTCCTGCCTGCTCGGCAAGACCTTCTGTCTGGAATAATCCTAAAGCTAAAATTAAACTTAAGGCCGCTTTATTTAAATTCCCTCCCCTAAGAACACTCATGGCCGAATCGCCGGGTAGCTCTTTATAATTCTTTAATGAAAACAATTCGAGACTTACAACGGAAGAGATGGTCCCCTTTAATAGCGAAAGAAAATCTTTCACAGCGCCTTTTAATTTGCTTCTTTCAAATTCCGTTGTTTTTGTCTTTAACAACGATT
>CAZFON010000439.1:0-837 GCA_964520185.1 uncultured Planctomycetales bacterium
TGACATCTCCCACGATCCAATATCGATAGATCATATAAAAAAAAGAATTATGCGCACCTACCCAGCCGTCACACTCTTCCGTCCCATTCAATCCATAATATTTCAATGTGCGGGAATACAAGGGCCGGCCAAACGCAAACCCAAAAAAAGGTTTATATTTGATATATTCATGAAGCATGTCTCTCCAGATGATCAACCTGAACATTGAGTCTGCTTTCTTGTTGCTAAGGATGATCTCTTTGGAAGGCGGCCCTGGCGTTTTCGTATTCAAAGAAGCCCCTTCAGGCTTCAGGCCCAAAAACTGTTTTATCGTATCGGGTTTGCCCGGCGTTTGCCCTACAGGATGAAACAGGACTTTTCCTCGAGGAAGATTTGGGGGGATTGCTCCTGACAAAGGCTTTTTGACAACATCAGGCTTATCCGGCGTCCGCCCTGCAGAATGGAAAAAGCATTTCTTTGCCCAAAACCCTCCTAAAACGTCAGGTTTATCCGGCGTTTGCCCCACAGGATGGAACAGGAATTTCCCTCGGGAAGGATCTTGAGAGTTTTCAGCCGAAAAAATTTTCATGTCATAAATATTCATCGTTGCCCACACGGGGCTATGGATCATCTTGAAACAAGCCCCTCCCAAAACAAGCATCCCTATGACCATGGCCGTAATATAATCCCTGCGGTTCTTACAATACATAAGAACGAAGGTGAACCCTAAGAAAACGAGCGTAATGGACGTCGACAAGAAAATCGTTCTGTTGAAAATAGTGAACAATGCTCCATAAGGAGCAAGAAGAACGATGAGAACGATAAAAAATATTCGCTCCCTAACACTCTTGGCCTGCA
>CAZFON010000439.1:847-1418 GCA_964520185.1 uncultured Planctomycetales bacterium
TGCAGGGAGAAAATGACCCCTATGAGAAGCAGGGAGAAGGTCCAAAACATGTTGATCTGTTTCAAAATGAGCATCAATACAATCATGATCAAACAAAAGCGTCTTGTTTTATTGCCCCAAAGATCGAGCGTCCAAAACGAATATCCCAAAATGGCAAAAAAAGGATAATAAAATAAGGCGGCATCCCGAAAGGCCAATGGTCCCCAGGTCAAGTAACCAGAGAACGCTTTATATAAAATAAAAATAAAATAGGCTACTAAGGCCCATTCCAGAAGGCTCAGGCGCTTTTTAAAAGGGAACTTTTTTACGAAAAAAAGGATGGTCGTGGCCACGAGGACGATCTCCCCGATAAAAATAGGAAAGTCCAGGAAAGAAAACTGCATCCTGAGCTGGGCAAACGAACTTCCAAAAAAAACATAGCCCAGGTTTATGATCAGGATCGAGATCATCCCTATCTCGTTGATCTTTCTGTCTTCCGCCCTCATCGCGCTTTTCCTTTTGTGGTCATCAGCTCATGGAAGGCTGCGGCTACCGCTTTCACTAAATTAGACCTTGAAAATTTCTCCCTTAA
>CAZFON010000440.1:0-1411 GCA_964520185.1 uncultured Planctomycetales bacterium
GCGCCGGTGTTGGCAATGGGCGATGTCCTGTTGAGATCGGTAGTGTCTTTGGCCAGGTTCGGCAGGGAATCAACGCCCACCTGGATGGTGCTGCCTTCCTTGGTAGACTTGGCTCCACCCTTTTCGATCTGCTCGATGATATCGGTCAGCTGATCGCCCAAAAAGATGGATATGATCGCCGGGGGAGCTTCATTGGCGCCCAAACGATGGTCATTACCTGCAGAGGCGACACCAACGCGTAAAAGATCGGCATAAGAATCGACAGCCTTGATGACCGCGCAAAGCAGGGTCAAAAACTTGGCATTCTCATGCGGGGTTTTCCCGGGATAAAGCCAATTCTTACCGTCGGGACCGACCACGGACCAGTTATTATGTTTACCTGAACCGTTAATGCCGGCAAAAGGTTTCTCATGCAAAAGACAAGCCAATCCATGCTTGTCCGCGATCTGACGCATGAGTTCCATGGCCATCATATTATGATCGACCGCTGTGTTGAGATCTTCATAGATCGGGGCGATCTCGTATTGGGCCGGGGCTACTTCGTTATGACGTGTCTTGGACGGCATCCCTAAGCCCCACAAAGTACGGTCCAGATCTTCCATGAATCCCATGATACGGGGCTTGATGGCGCCAAAATAATGGTCTTCCTGTTGTTGATGCTTGGCTGGTTTTAACCCGAACAAGGTGCGCCCGGTTTCCACCAGATCTAAGCGCGCTTGATAATGGGCTTTGTCTATAAGGAAGTACTCCTGCTCAGGGCCTAAGGTGCAATACGCACGTTTACCCTTGGTATCAATGCCAAAAAGACCGGCCAAACGGCAGATCTGTTTGCTTAAAGCCACCATGGAGCGCAGCAAAGGTGTCTTTTTATCCAAGGCTTCACCGTGGTAGCCGATATAGAAAGTCGGGATGCATAACGTCGTTGCTCCGTGCCCTTCTTTGATAAAGGCCGGAGAGGTCGGGTCCCAGCCGGTGTAACCGCGGGCCTCAAAGGTCGCACGCAATCCACCGGAAGGGAAAGAAGAAGCATCCGGCTCACCTTGGATCAACTCTTTACCAGAAAAATTTAAAGTAATACCGCCCACGTTGTCCCAGGCAATAAAAGAATCGTGTTTTTCCGCTGTCACGCCGGTCAATGGTTGAAACCAATGCGTAAAATGTGTTGCTCCTTTGGAAATGGCCCATTTTTTCATGGCTTCGGCCACTTCATCGGCTATAGAAGCGTCTAATTTACCGCCTTCTTTGATGGTCTTTTCAATGGAAACATATGCTTTCGGAGAAAGCATTTCTTTCATCACCTTAAGACTAAATACATTTTCCCCGAAATGTTCAGGCAAATGTTCACTGAAAGAACCATTACAGCAGCTCTCCTCAGAACAAGCCGCCTGAATGACTTCTTCGCGAGCTTGAC
>CAZFON010000441.1:0-1407 GCA_964520185.1 uncultured Planctomycetales bacterium
CAACAAAAATTTTGATGTCACCCGGATCCCCAAGGTGGTGGGAGGGCTCACTAAAACGTGCGGCGAATTGACGCATTTACTATATGGCCAGGTCATCAAACAGGTGCACTTGGTTTCGACATGCAAAGCCGCGGAAATGGCCAAGCTTTTGGAAAATTCTTTCCGAATTGTCAATATCGGCTGGATCAATGAGATCGCCCAAATGTGCCATGCCATGAAGATCGATGTTTGGGAGGTCATTGATGCCGCCAAGACCAAGCCGTTTGGCTTTATGCCTTTTTATCCCGGCCTGGGTGTGGGCGGGCATTGCATCCCCGAAGATCCGTTGTACTTGTATTGGAAAGCCAGGCACCATAATTTTAACTGCAAATTCATCAAGCTTGCGGCAGACACCAATCATCAAATGCCTGCCTATGTGGTCTCACGATTGGAGAAGATGTTGGGCAAGCCGTTTTCGAAAGCCAGGATCCTGGTTTTGGGCGTGACCTATAAGAAGGATGTCAAAGACCTCAGAAAATCGCCGGCCATCAGGCTCCTTGAGCTTTTAAGAAAACAGGCCAAGGTGGATTATCATGATCCTTTGATCCCTTTCCTTAAGCTGGAGGGGCTCGATCTGAAGGCCGTAAATTTAACTCCCGCCATATTGAAGCGGTATGATGCGGTAGTTGTGGCCGTAGACCATACAGCAGTCAATTATGATTTGATCTATAAGAATGCCCGCCTTATTTTCGATACGCGCAATATATATAAGGGAAGAACGGACAAAAAAGTGGTCAAGTTATGAACATCAAGGCCATGAGGAACATTCACTTGTACCTGGGTGTTTTCTTTGCGCCTTTGCTGATGTTTTATCTCATCAGCGGCACCTTGCAGACCTTTAATTTGCATGAAGCCAGCAAATCAGGTGATTATAAGCCGCCGGCCATCATTAAATCGATTTCCCAGGTGCACAAAGACCAGCGATGGGTTGATGCCCAAAAAGTCCCCAAGCCATCCTTGCCTTTTCAATGCCTGGTGGTGGCGATGGTCTTGGGCCTGTTGACTACGACGATATTAGGTATCGTCATGGCATTTAAGTACACAAAACCCTGGGTTGTTTGGGCTTGCCTGATCTTTGGTTTTCTTATTCCTGTGCTTTTTTTGTGGTTAGCTCGTCGGTAGATTAACCTCGCCAATCAACGATCCCTTTCCCAGTGATCTTTTTTTTCTTGACAAATTGGAATGTAATTATAAACTAAGTCATAAATAGACTTAGTTGTGAGGCTCTTTTTAAAGGTAAAAGAGCTTTTTTAAACAATATAAATAAGTCAAAATTTAACGTAGTTAATATTTTATGAAAGGGGCTTTATGATCCGTTTTATGATGTGTTTGGTTTTAAGCCTTTGTCTGCCGGCTATTGGGCGGGCC
>CAZFON010000442.1:0-1398 GCA_964520185.1 uncultured Planctomycetales bacterium
TGTTCAAACCACCCCCATGCCCTTGTACGGATTTTTGCGCCCCTCTGTCAACAAACTGCTTTGCAATGATTTTACCTACGGCATTGACTTTGGACTGATCTACTACAATTCCAAACAATTCGACAAGGGTGATATATACAACGGCTCCCAATATGATGTTTTTGAAAGGCCGCTCACGTACCCGCCCCTGATCTGCTGGCTTTACCACCACAGCCTCTGTCATATGGGTTTCCCTCAAGCGATACTATGGCATCTCGGGATCCAAATCACCTTGTTGCTGTCAGCCTCTTTTTTCATTTTAAAATACTACCGCCTGAGCTTCATGTTCCTTCCCGTTGCTGTAAGTTATTTTGTCATGCTGTTCCTTACGCCGGTAGGTCTGGCGTGGGTGGAACGGGGCCAAGCCGACATCTATTCGGCCTTAGCTATTTTATTTCTCATGTTTGCCGTCTATGAGTCCAAGACTTACGCTTTTATATTGGCTGCTTTTTTTATTTCCATAAAACCGACCATTGCCCCCTTATTCGTGCAAACACTTATTATCTATTTGCTCATAAACTTTAATTATAAAAAACTGTTCGATTTCTCTTTATTTACCCTGATCGTCCTTATGGCCATGTTCTGTTTCCCGCAATATAGTATTCACTATTGGATCCTGGTTTATAAAGCACGCTTGTGGCTCCTGGAAGGAATTACCCTGGTAGGAAGAATGCCGGATACGGTGGTATTCTTGATCCCTATAGTCAGCTTATTGGCCTATTTGATACCGCTTTATTTTGTCCGGGGAAAAGACATTTTTTTAAAGACCTTCCTCCCTTATGCAACCGGGCTTGCGGCCGTCAACATTTTATTGACCTACAGCAGCTGGGAATACAGGACCATCTCTTTTCTCGGATTTATCCCGATGGTCATCGCCTGGGCCAAAGCCTATGCTTCAGATAAGCTTTACAAAAGAGAATTCCTCAGCTTATTTATATTGTTCCTTTTTGTGGCATTACACGGTTTCTGGGTCATTAGAGAGGTCGCGCCCAAACAGGAGTATTTCATTGCCTCCTATTTAGCTTACTATCTCGCGGTGGCCGCCATCTCCCTTTTGCGAATAGTAAAACAAGCCTGATTCTAACTTGAATTTAAAATATCCCTTATTTGGTAAAAATATTGATATATTTTTGCTTATCGCATATACTTTAAATAGGGATGATGTCATCTTATATGAGAAAATTTATTTTCGTACTTATAATTTTTTGTGTTTCCGGCCTCTTATTCGTTGCAATTATTACATATGGTAAACAAACAAATATCTCCAACTATTACCCTGCTCCTACCGGAAACTATACTAAAGCCCATTTTATCAATAACGCCGGGCAGACCATAAACTATACTACCGCAGCCGGCCAA
>CAZFON010000443.1:0-1375 GCA_964520185.1 uncultured Planctomycetales bacterium
GACTTCCAGGCATGAGGCCAGAAAACTCCTTCCCAGGGGATTATGGGACAGTTTCGAGGTGACGGTTTGCGGTAGCGATGTTCAAAATGGCAAACCGCACCCGGAGCCTTATTTAAAGGCCCTTGGCCAATTAAATGTCAAGGCCATCGAAGCAGTTGTTTTTGAAAACGCGCCTTTCGGCATACGTGCAGCCAAGGCTGCCGGTCTTACCTGTTTGGCACTGGAGACTTCTTTGCCTGCTTCTTATTTAAAGGGGGCAGATGCTGTCTTTTCCTCGTTTCAAGAAATGGAATCAAGGGTGGAATTCATAAATAGGGTGCAAATAAGATCATGAATATCCTTTTATTCTATAAAAATAGCACCTATGCCGGTTATTTCTTAAGCGACCGCAGGCGGCTGGCCCGTATGAAAGGGATATTGGACCAGGAAGAGATCAACCGTTTCCGCCGTACCCATGACAACCACTTCTGGACCCTGTCATACGTGGAAGCAGTCTTAAAAATGCGCGGGCTTAAATTCACCAAAGCTTGCAGGGGTTCATCCCTGAATTTTGGCCTTTATGATCTTATTATCACGGTGGGTGGGGACGGGACCTTCTTGGAAGCGGCCCGTCAACTTAAAAGGCAGGTCATTTGGGGAATTAATTCCGATCCGAACTGGAGTGTCGGACGTTTTTGCTCTGGAAATTCTCAAAATTTTGAAATGGTGTTGAATAAGGTCCTTTCCAACAAAGCCTTGGTTAAAAAATTTCACCGTTTAAGTTTGTCGTTCAGTGATGACAGTCCTTCGATAAATATACTTAATGATATCCTGGTTTGCCATCATAATCCAGGGGCCATGAGCCGTTATTACCTGACGGTGGGTGGCGTCAAAGAAGAGCAGCGTTCCTCGGGTGTGTGGATCGCTACTGCTGCAGGTTCGAGCGGCGGTCTTCATTCTGCCGGCGGTAAGATCCTGCCCCAGGAAAGCAAAGAGTTCCAATACAGGCCGCGGGAACTTTACCACGTCAAAAACACGCGCTACCAGCTCAAAGGCGGATCGCTTAAAAGCACTCAGAGAATAGCCCTGACCTCCCTGATGCGTGACGGAGTGGTTTTTGTGGATGGTTCCCATGTTTGCCAGCCATTCTCTTTCGGCTCCAGGATCTTCGTTAAAAGTTCTCCTAACCCTTTGAAAGTCGTTTTTGAATGAAAGCCATTCTCCTTGTAAGCCATGGCAGCCAATCGCCCAGAACCAAGCAGGAAGTGTCCCTCTTGGTCGATCACTTACGGCAAAGTCTCCCTGAAAAGATCTTTGAGTTTGCTTTTTTAGAAGTCGCGGGTCCCAGCATTCCTGAGGGGATAGACCAATGTGTGGAGAAGGGGGCAAGCCAGGT
>CAZFON010000444.1:0-1365 GCA_964520185.1 uncultured Planctomycetales bacterium
CTGACGGGGTTAGGGGTATTCATCGGCTTTATTACCATCCGTTCCCTGCTCATGAAGGTCATTGAGATCTCCAAACAAAACAGCAAGGCCCTGGAGCATTTGTTAAGCCCCGAGACAGTCAAAGAACTCACTCAAGGGGAAAACGAGATCGTTATATTAAGCCGTTCCTTTTCTGCCGTGACCAAACGCCTGGAAGAGAATGTCCGAAGCCTTGAGCTTGCCAAAAAAACGCTGCAATCCGTGATGGCCAAGGTCGGCCACGGCATCTCCAATATGGAGAACATCGACACCTTCTTGAGCCTTATCCTTGAAACACTTAACAACGCTCTTAACGGCAAGGCCAGCACCTTGCTTTTGTTAAACGATAAAAATACGGAATTGCTCATTAAAAGCGTCTACGGCGCTGATTACGATCCCAAGAAAAGGCTGCACCTTAAACTTTTTGAAGGCTCTCCCTTGAACCGTGTCATTGCAGAAAAAAAGCCCATGAACGTGTCCGGCGTTTTCCTGCAGAACGATGAACATTTAAAGAAATACTTCGGGGAAAACCTGCTTTGTGCGCCCCTGATCTACCAGGATAAGGTCAGCGGCATTATGACCTTAAGCCGTCGTGAGGAAGTAACGGACAATTTCTCACAAGAAGACCTGGACATGGTTTTCAATCTTGCTTCCCAGACAGCCATTGCCATTGAAAACTCCAAGCTCAATCATGACATCGAAAAGACCTACTTTGAGACCGTATCGGCGCTGGCGCTGGCCGTGGATGCCAAAGACAAATATTCCCACGGCCATCTTGATCGTGTGGCAGACCATGCCACGATGATCGGCAGACGCTTGGGGCTGGAAGACCACGATCTTGACGCCTTAAGGGATGCGGCCCGGCTGCACGACCTTGGGAAAATAGGCATCCCTGATGAAATATTGAAAAAAGAAGCCTCCTTAAGCGATGAGGAGTGGGTGATCATGCGCCGGCATCCGGAGATCGGTGAAAGCATCATCAAGCCGGTGCGTTCCCTGCAACACCTTTGCGACCTGATACGCCACCACCATGAAAAACTTGATGGAACCGGATATCCGGACAGGCTGGTGGGAGAAGAAATTTCTCCCCTCGTGCGTATTTTGACCGTCGCCGATGTTTATGATGCTCTTACCACCGACCGTCCCTACCGTCCCAGGAAATCCCAGCAAGAGGCCATTAGCATGATGCGCTCAATGAAAAACCATCTTGATCAGGATATTCTCGATATTTTGGTGGAAGGCCTTGAGGACGCTGAAGAAAAACTCACGACTTAAATAATAAAGGTGACAGAAAAAAAAGGTGACAGGTACATTTTTCTAATAAATTTTAATAGAAAAATGTACCTG
>CAZFON010000445.1:0-1348 GCA_964520185.1 uncultured Planctomycetales bacterium
CATTATAACCACTGCCAAACAAAGGCCTCACATATGAAAAAGAGCCCCCCGAAGGCACATAATCTGTTTGTGAATGATTGACTCCCCGGATAAAAGGTAAAACATAAAACGGCTGCCACAGGCCAATAAATACCAGACCGACAATAAACAGGTTAGGCCTGTTATGTACGGCCTGCCGCAAACGGGCCAGGAACCAAAGGCAGCTTGCTATAACGGTTGCATATGAGACCATCGGCACATCTTCCAGGGACATCAAATAAAAGATGATGGACATATGTATAAGGACCACCCAAAACATATACCGGGCCCTGTCTCTCGCGGCAACAGGTTCCCATTCCAGGAACTGCTTGATCTCTCCCATGACAAAGACAAAACTACAAGCCCAAAATAATATCCAAAAAAAGTAATAATTGCGAAAGAGCCTGAAAATATACACATGCTGGTAAAGAAAATGCTGCAAGGGACACGCATTTGTTATCGTGACCAACAGTAACAAAAATCCCGTCATAAAAATGACTCGCTGCGTCCTTGAGGAACGGTTCCATAAGGTCAGCAATGCCAAAATAAAGAGCATGATCGGGGCATAGGACAAGTAATCTTCCCCTGTCTCGAATGATGAGGACATCTCTGAAAATGTCGCCCTGCAAGGCAGGCCTCCGGTATCGATCATATCTTGAGAGACCACGATCGGATTGCCTGTCTTGCCCTCATTTTCACCTCTGGCAAAGGTCGTGATATTCTGGGGGTCTTTTAACTTTAAATAACAATCCCATGTAGGCCACAAAGACAAAAAGAGACTGGCAATACAAAAAAGCGTAAGGCCAGGCATGCTTTTGAAGGTCCTTTTGATCGCGTTTATGAATAGGATGAACCATCCGGCGGCAAACATTAAGACACTGGTCATAAAGGCCAGGAAAAAGGTCAAGAAATAAAAAGGCAGATACAAATGAGCGATGAACATGCTGGAAAAAGTCAGGCCCAGCAGGTTTTTCCTGACAGAACGATCATCTGTGGATCTCACCCACCCGATCAAAAACCCAAAAAACCATCCTAAAGGGGCGAAAATATAAAGCCCCTGCAATTCCCAAGAAAAGAAAACCGCCAATCCGGAGGTGAACATCAATAAACTTGTTCCCAGCCAGGCGATCCGTGGCTCACGATAAATGCGCTGAAGCAGAAAAAAGAACCCTAAAAACCCTATGACCCAACAAAGAACAAGATACAAGGCATACGCCCAGTAAGCGCTTACACCTCCTGATAACAAAATGGGGATAACCTGCGCGAAGGGATTGCCTATCCCAAGGTCCTGGGTGTCCATATACTCCAAACATCCCCAGCTTTTAAACGG
>CAZFON010000446.1:0-1341 GCA_964520185.1 uncultured Planctomycetales bacterium
ATTCGTTTTTACAGATTCCTTAAAAATGAACATATCGATATTTTACAGACCTATCATTTTAGTTCTGATATTTGGGGGAGCTTTTGGGGAAGATTAGCCAATGTCCCTATAATTATATCCAACAGGCGCGATATGGGATTTTGGAGAAAACCATGGCATATTTTTACTTATCGATGTATTAACCGCTGGGTCAGCAAGATCGTAGTGGTATCAAATTCGATCCGGGACATGGTTATATCTACAGAGAAAGAGCCCCAGGATAAAATTGAAGTCATTTATAACGGGGTTGATCTGCCTGCTGATCTTGATCGATCCTTGAACATCAAAGATGATGATCTGCTCATCATGCATGTAGCCAGCCTTTCTATCGTCAAAGGACATATATTCCTGTTCCAGGCTTTTCAAAGGATCTTGACAGAATTCAGAAATGTTAAATTAGTCCTCATCGGTGAAGATATGATGAAAGGCCATTTACAAAACCAGGTCCAACAGATGGGGATCCAGAACAATGTTCAATTTCTGGGGGAACGCAAAGATGTCCCGAAGCTTTTGGCTACTGCTGATATATGTGTATTGCCGTCCTTAAGTGAGGGGATGTCTAATGCCATATTGGAATACATGGCTGCGGCTAAACCGGTTATTGCGACCAGGGTGGGGGGGAATCCCGAATTGGTCAGGGATGGATTTAATGGACTGCTTGTTGAAAAGGAGAATGTCCAGGAATTGACGGAAGCTCTATTAAAGCTTATCAGAGACAATGAAAAACGCA
Source organism: uncultured Planctomycetales bacterium (assembly GCA_964520185.1). GTDB lineage: Bacteria > Omnitrophota > Gorgyraeia > Zapsychrales > Fredricksoniimonadaceae > JABDGZ01. The sequence goes on from CAZFON010000446.1 coordinate 770, forward strand.
AGGTCATGGGGCAAAATGGATTTTTAATGGTTAAAAAAGATTTTACCATGGAAGCAATGGTGGGCCATTATGAAAGATTGTATAAAGAGCTTGATCCCACGAGAGTTTTAAATTTGGTCAGCAGCGGAGGTTTATTCGGAGCAGAGAGGGTGATCTTGAACCTTGCCGCACAGAATAACGGGATCATTTCCTGGGTTGGGGCGGTCAATAACAGGCATAATCCTCATTTGGAGATCATTAAGGAGGCCCAAAATATCGGCCTTAAGACCTTTATTTTTGATTCTTCCTGTCAGGGAGACATTAGAACGGTCTTTTCAGTAAAAAAATTTATCAAAGAAAATAATATCAATATAATCCATACTCATAATTATAAATCGAATATCATAGGGTTCCTGGCAACAAGGTTTACCAGGACCAAATGGGTCTCTACCTTACACGGATGGACGAGCGCGGATGCCAAATTATATTGGTATGAAATCCTGGACAGGTTTTTTCTAAGATTTGCCGATAAAATTATCTGCGTTTCCCAAAACAATTATGAAAGACTTTTAAACAAAGGGATCTCTAAAGGG
>CAZFON010000447.1:0-1339 GCA_964520185.1 uncultured Planctomycetales bacterium
AAAATGCCCTGGAGTGCGGTATTGATATCGTGGCCAGGCCTCCGGGCAAGAAATTGCAAAATATCAGCCTGTTGTCGGGCGGGGAAAAAGCATTGACCGCCATTGCCCTGATTTTCGGGGTCTTTAAGGTCAACCCCAGTCCATTCTGCGTGCTGGATGAGATCGACGCCCCCCTGGATGAGTCCAACGTAGAGCGTTTCGCGAACCTGCTTAAGGAATTTGCCAAGATCGCCCAGTTCATTGTGATCACCCACAATAAAAACACCATGTTGGCGGCAGATGTCATGTACGGGGTCACCATGCAGGAGCGGGGGGTCTCACGCATCGTGTCCGTCAAATTCAATGAGCATAAAGCCCCTCCACGGCCGGCACCGGTCCAAGTTGAGCCTTCGATGGCGGTCCCGGCAGCGGTTTAAAATCCCCTTGCCAACAGCAGAGAATTGTTATTGGGAAAATCAAAAGCTTATTTTCTTACACTTCTAAGACGATTAATCCCAACAGTTTACGATATGGTCCTTGGGCAAGCGCTTCCTTGACAGCCTATGGGTCACATGCTATACTTCCACTTCCCGCGGAAACGGGAGCTTACGAAGTCTGCACTTAGGTTATAAATTAAAATCATGTTGACACATTTTATTAAGAGCATCAATTGGATCGATTTGGCGTTAGTTATATTGTTTATCCGTATGATCTATACCGGGGTCACGACCGGCTTTATTTCTGAGATATTCAAGTTCATAGGTGTCGTGGTTGCGGTCTTTGTCAGTCTTCACTATTATAGCTTTCTGGCCGCCTGGGTGGCCCTGAAAACCAACTTCCCGTGGCATTATTGGGAGCTGGTGATCTTTGCAGTTCTTTGGCTTTTTGTTTTGCTTTGTTTTAAGTACCTCAGGGAAGGTATAACCTTGCTTTTTAAGGCGGAAACCACTCACGAGGGTTTTGACAAGTATGCCGGCGGTATCGTGGCCGTGGGCCGTGGCATCCTGGTATGCAGTTTGACGCTGTTCCTGGTTTTATTGGCGCAAAACAACTATTTGTCGCGCCTGACCCTGCGTTCTTATAGTTTCAAAATAGCCGGTCGGGCGGCAGTAGGCACGTATACTTTTTTGTATAACCATTTGGTGGACAAATTGTTTGTGGGAGAGCACTACAATGCGAACGCACAGCGTGTTTTGCACTCCACAAATAAGTAGATTGTATGGGATTGATCCCGAATGATGTTATCCAGCAGGTCATTGAACGCAGCAATATTGTTGAGATCATTGGCGGTTACACGGCCTTAAAAAAAGCCGGCAGTAATTTTAAAGCTCTTTGTCCTTTTCATAATGAGAAAACACCG
>CAZFON010000448.1:0-1328 GCA_964520185.1 uncultured Planctomycetales bacterium
TTGCATGCCTAATCCACGCCGCCAGCGTTCACTCTGAGCCAGGATCAAACTCTCCGAAAGTTACTTGGCTTTTTGTAAACATTGACAAAAACCTTGAATTGATTTGGACAATAGATTGTCAAAGAACGAGACAAAAAAACTAAACCCCTTTGTTTAAAGGTGTTCATAAGATTACCAGATAAATCAGCGATGTCAAGAAAATATTTTCACTATTTTCTACAAGAAGCCAAGACGTTGAAAAACCTTAACTTAGCGACGGAAACTAAACCAGCAGTCCTTGTAGGTTTTTACCTAAAATCCTCTCACGCAACTCTTGAGATAAGATATGTTGGGAAACAATTCCCAACGAATCCTTAAAATTTTGATTGGCTGGAAAGTCACTGCCCCACAAAATATGGTTTGCGTCCGTCATTTCTAAAGCTGTTTGTAAAGAACCTACGGAGCGTGTCCCGCTCATATCAAAATATAAATTCTTAAAATACTCCCCTGGCGTCTTTCCCAGATCTTTAACAAAATTTCGAGCCCGCAACATCCTGTACGTGGAATCAAAGCGTTCTTTAACGATGGGCAACACGCCGCCAAAATGGGCAAAGATAAAATTAACATCAGGATGCTTCATCAATACGCCGGACATCATCATTTTACCGATACAAATGGAGACATCAAACACATACTCCAGCACCGGGCTCAGCAACGGATCATGCACGCGCTCCTGGCCGATCGGATCCAAGATCTGGGGATGGACATGCACAGGCATTTTGTTATTGGCTGCAAATTCAAAGACCTCATCAAACACGGGGTCATCCAAATACTTTCCTTCATAGCTCGAGGCTAAGGATAAAACTCTTAAGCCCAGATCACGGATACGTTTTAATTCATTGCTTATGGCTACCGGCGCATCAACAGGCACGATGCCGGCACCGATAAAACGGTCCGGATATGATCTAACAAGACCGGCAATTTCTTGGTTATAAATTTGACATAACGGCTGCCAACCGCCCAAATTCAAGTGCGCATCGCTGGTGGGATATAGCAGAAGGGCCTGCTGGATATGATACTCATCCATCAAGGCTAATTGCCTGGCAGCATCAGACCAATGTTCTTTAAAGAATGCGGTTTTGGCAGCCACTTCAGGCGGCATGTAATGGCTGTGAGCGTCGACGGTCATCATTCCAGCATCTTATTATCTTTAAGGATCTTTTCAGTATCCGACAGAGCTTTAAGCAATTGGGGCAACAAATGGATATTAATGGTGACGCCCTTAGCCGTCGGCACCATCTGGTCTGCGCCCTGGGCATTGGTCCAGATTCGGATATCCACCAGGTCAT
>CAZFON010000449.1:0-1327 GCA_964520185.1 uncultured Planctomycetales bacterium
CCAGATCATTGGTCGGCTCATCCATCACCAGAAAATTAGACGGCTTGGTAAAAAGACGCGCGAGGAATAAACGGTTGCGTTCGCCGCCTGAAAGCACATTGACCGGCGTACGTGCACGGTCCGGCGTAAACAAAAAATCCTGCAAATAACCGATGATATGCCGCGGCTTGCCGTTAATGGTTACGGTGTCACCACCTGGACAGACATTTTCGATCACGGTCTTTTCTTCGTCAAGCTGCTGGCGCAGTTGGTCATAATAGGCAATTTCTAAATTGGTGCCTAAGCGCACCTTGCCCTTTTGTGGAGTGAGTTGCCCTAATAATATCCTTAATAGAGTGGTTTTGCCGCATCCATTGGGGCCAATGACGCCTATTTTGTCTCCACGCATGACCTGAGTGGAGAAGTCTTTGATCAGGCATTTATCACCATAACTGAAACCAACATGCGCAGCTTTGATGACCAGATGGCCGGATGGATCGGTTTCCTGGGCTTTCATGCGCACCTGGCCGATAAGCTGGCGCTGGGATTTTTTCTCTTCACGCAGACGCTCAAGGGCCTTGACCCGGCCTTCGTTACGAACACGACGGGCTTTTACCCCTTTACGGATCCAAATTTCTTCTTCAGCTAATTTTTTATCGAAATCAATGCGTTGGGCAGCCTCAACTTCAAGAGCTTGGGCTTTGCGCTCCAAAAAGATCTGATAACTGCAGGACCAGCTGAAGATCTTGCCGCGGTCAAGTTCAACGATCCGGGTGGCTAAATGCTGCATGAACATGCGGTCGTGAGTCACAAAAAATAAGGTCCCTGAATATGATTTTAAAAACTCTTCCAGCCAGTTAATGGAATCAATGTCCAGATGGTTGGTAGGTTCATCCAGAAGCAGGACTTCAGGCTTTAAAACCAGGGCCTTGGCTAAAAGCACGCGGCGTTTTTGACCGCCGGACAAAGTTTCAAAATCAGCTTCCCCGTCGAGCTTCAGTTGGGAGAGCACAAACTCAACCTCAGCATCGACATCCCATCCGCCGCTGTGGTTTAATTCTGCCTGTAAAGCATCCAACCGGCGCATTAATTCAGGGGTATGCTCTGTATGCAGACGGTGGACCACATGGTGATAATCGCTTAAAAGCTGGGCACGCGGCCCCAGACCTGAGAACACAATATCAAACACAATGCCTTTGATATCGTTGGGGACTTCCTGCGGCAAATGAGTGACCTGGATCCCCTTCTGAAAAATGATCTCCCCTTCATCGATGGAGATCTGACCGGCCATGACCTTCATCAGGGTGGTTTTACCGACCCCGTTGCGGCCAAGAAGAGCAATGCGCTC
>CAZFON010000450.1:0-1306 GCA_964520185.1 uncultured Planctomycetales bacterium
CGAAATTCTGCCAGTTGACGCCCGACGAGCTAAGTACCGCCAGATAGGACCAGTTGACCCCTGCCTGAGTAAAGACCTGCAGCGCATTCCAGTTGATATTGGAACTCGTTAAGGAAGCCATGGAATACCAATTGATCGCACTTCTTGTCATGACCGTCAGGTCATACCAATTGATCCCCGTCTTGCTCAATACCCCGAAATCGTTCCAGTTGATCCCTACCTTGCTCAATACTCCAAAGTCATTCCAATTAATCCCCGTTCGGCTGACCACATTGATATCGTTCCAGTTGATACCCGTCTTGCTCAGCACCCCAAAGTCATACCAGTTGATCCCGGTACGCGTCTGCACATTCAGGTCATACCAGTTGACCCCGCTTCGCGTCTGCACATTCAGGTCATACCAGTTGATCCCGGTCTTACTTAAAACACCCAGATCACCCCAGTTGATCCCGGTCTTACTCAACACCCCAAAGTCATTCCAATTAATTCCTGTTCGGCTGACTACATTAATATCATTCCAGTTGATACCCGTCTTGCTCAACACTCCAAAGTCATACCAGTTGATCCCCGTCTTGCTCAACACCCCAAAATCATTCCAATTAATTCCCGTCCGGCTGACCACATACAGGTCGTTCCAATTAAGGCCTGTCTTGGTAAGGACCCCAAAATCATTCCAGTTGATACCCGTGCGGGTCAGCACATTCATGTCATACCAGTTGACGCCTGTCTTACTTAAAACACTCAGATCATTCCAATTAATACCTACCTTGCTTAACACCCCAAAATCGTTCCAATTGATCCCTACCTTGCTTAATACCCCGAAATCATTCCAGTTGACCCCTGTGCGTGTTAATACCTGCAAATCATTCCAATTGATACCCGTCTTGCTCAACACGCTAAAGTCATACCAATTGATACCCGTCTTGGTCATCACTCCAAGGTCGTTCCAATTGATCCCTATATGACCCAACACATACATGTCATTCCAATTGATCCCCGTCCTGGTTAAGACCCCAAGGTCTTGCCAATTGATCCCGGTACGGCTCAGAACCCCAAAATCATTCCAGTTGATCCCTGTCTTGCTTAATACACCGAAGTCATTCCAATTGATCCCGGTACGGCTTAACACATTAAGGTCATTCCAATTAAGCCCGGTCTTTGTCAACACACCAAAATCATTCCAGTTGATCCCCGTCTTGCTTAAAGTCCCCAAATCATTCCAGTTGATCCCTGCCTTAGTAAATACACCAAAATCATTCCAGTTGATCCCTACCTTGGTCAGTACCCCGAAATCCTGCCAGTTAAT
>CAZFON010000451.1:0-1304 GCA_964520185.1 uncultured Planctomycetales bacterium
CCGAAACCGCCGGTGATGCCTTGGACGAGAACCTTGGTGTTGGGTTTGACAAGAATAGACATTGGGATTTTCGATTTCGGATTTGCGATTTACGATTTCAAAACAATTCTCTTTGCCGGTCTTTTCGTTCTTTGATGGCCTGAAGCAATTTTACGGCGCTCAAGTCTTTTTCACGTCCGGCGGCTGATTTTGATGCAATGAGCGCATCCAAATTCAACATTCTGAATTCTCCGAAGGACATTCTGTGCAAAATGGATTGCTGTAAAACTTGCTCGTAATCGCCGAGGCCGGCTACTTCGCTCAAGCAATCCAGCTTTCCCAAATTCGTCTGCAAATAAATATTCTTCAAGTCCTTGAAACTGCTTCGCGTCTCTTCCAACGGCAGCTTGTTCGCCGTCAGGCGATGAACCGGGTTCAAATCTTTCACCGCCGATTCAATTTTACGGACGTTTTCCTCGCCGAACGGGCAGCAAATATCCAGGTCAAAAGTGGCAACCGGCACGCCATGATAAACCACGCACAGCCCGCCAATGACAACGAATTCAAGGCCGCTGTCTTTGAGACGCGCAAGCAAAGCCTGGTCATTTTGCGCCATGAGATGGATTGGATTCTTGAAGTTCGATCAAAAAATCAATGACTTGCTGATGTTCCGCGAGCCGCTGTTCCGGGGTCAATTTGAGCGACTCTTCAATCAGTGACATATCGAAACCAGATTCCATCGCCGCGCGCCAGGCCGGGCCTGCGTCCGGCGGCATCACATATTTGCCGTTCATCTGGGCCAATGTCTCTTCGTCAATCACTGAATCAATTTACGCGCGTTTGTATTTTCAATCAATCACTTCACCTTCCGTTTGTGGATGCAAATCAAGTTGCCCTCGGTGTCGAAAATGAACGCCATCTGGCAGGCCGGCGTGGCCATTGGCTCCACTTGGAATTTCACGCCGCTCGCCCGCAGATGCGCCATGGCTTCGTCGAAATTTTCCACTTCGAGGCCGACGGAGCAGCCGTCCGGGCGCGGCGTCCAATCCGGCGCGCCGCAACCGAGCGCAAGCGTGCCGCTGGCGATGTCATATTCCGTCCATTGCATTCCGCCGGGCTCGCCGAAAACCATCGTTGGCTTCAAGCCGAGCACACCTTCGTAAAACTTCCGTGCCCGCGCCATATCCTTGACTGGATAACAACTGAATGCGATTTCAGAAACTTTAAGCATAAATGAATTGGTCAATTGTTGACCGCCTTCACAACCTTTTGCGCCGCGTCGGCCATGGAATCACCGGTAATGAGGCTCAATCCGGATTCGGCCA
>CAZFON010000452.1:0-1303 GCA_964520185.1 uncultured Planctomycetales bacterium
CTAGCCCAGAGGCCCCCAGGGTCGTGGACTCCCAGTCGTCTTCCACGAAGCGGATGTCGTGCTCGTCCTGCCGGATGCCGATCTGCTCCAAGCTCTCCAGATAAAGTTCCACCATGTTCTCTGGGCTGGGCTTAAGGATGATCTGGTATTGGTAGTAATGCTGCATGCGGTTGGGATTCTCGCCGTAACGGCCGTCCTTGGGGCGGCGGCAAGGGTCCACGTAAGCGACATGGTAGGGCTCGGGCCCAAGCACGCGAAAGAAAGTGGCGGGGTTGAAGGTGCCGGCTCCCTTTTCCAGGTCATAGGGCTGTTGGATGACGCAACCCTGGCGGCTCCAGTATTGGTCAAGGGTCAGAATGAGCTCTTGGAACGAAAGAGGCATCGGGTTTCCTGGCGTTCAAAAGGTTGTGGTTTTTTGAAAATAAGTGATTTGAGGGGCAATCGCAAGTCAAAAACGGCGAAATAAGGCCGAAAAAGGCGGGAGGGTTAAACGCTAACGAGGCTGGAGATCAGCGGATGGTCAAAATAAGGAAAGCGAATTCCAACATGACCAGACCCACCACCAAAAGCGAACCCACAATGAACCAGCCCCATCCATCGGTCACGGGCGCGCCCAAGACCGGCTTTTTGGAGGGCCAGACCTGGATGAGGTCCCCTTTGCTGGGGCTCAAGACATCCGGCCAAGCGGGATAAAGACAGTAGATCTTTTCGAACTTCTCTTTCTTTTCATTGGAAGCGGAAACTTGGAAGACGCCGCCCAAGCGGAAGGCGGTCTGTTGTTTGCCGATGTGGTCGGAAAAGGTGAGGACCTTTACTTCTTGGCCACGAGTGGAGACTAGGATCGAGTTGATGGAATAGGAAAGGAAAAGGACGGCCAAGAGAAGGAAGAACACCGCCAAGATGACGCCGATCGTTTTCATCACGATGAGACGTATGACGGATTTCCAGTCGAAGGAAGCCATGAGGACCCCGCTGTTGGGATGGTTCGGCGAAGCGGGCTTATTCTATCGGCAAGGAGAGGAAGTTCCCACCAAATTTTGGATTCCTACGGTCCACTCACCCCTCACCCTTCCCTCTCCCCCAAGGGGCGAGGGTTGAAAACAGCACTTTATCAAGTTCCCCTTCTCCCTTGAGGGGAGAAGGCCGGGATGAGGGTGAATTTGACGGGATTCTTTACGTCGTATTTAAGCCTTTTACATCATCCCTAATTGGAGCCGTGCGGCTTCGCTCATGAGGGACTGGTTCCAGGGGGGCTCAAAGGTTACTTCGACATAGGATTCCTTAACGCCGGGGATACGGCTGA
>CAZFON010000453.1:0-1301 GCA_964520185.1 uncultured Planctomycetales bacterium
GTGCAGGATGTGCTCACCGCCATCGGCACCGCCCCCGGCAACACCGATCCGGCGACCCAGGTGGTCCCGTCCCTGAAAGCCGTGGGCACCGGGATCCAACTGACCGATCCCACCGCGGCCGCCACCCCCGGCGCGGTGCTGCAGGTGCTGCAGGCGGGTTACGAACTGTACGGGCGGATCGTCCGCCCGGCGATGGTGGTGGTCTCGGCCAAGAACTCGGCCGGCGCCGCGCCCAGCGAGCCTGCGGGGAGCAATCCGTATGCGCACGCCGACGACGAGGCCGGGGCGGCGGTGGACACGAAGGCCTAGATCACCGCCCACCGCAAGCAGGGGCGTGAGTCCTCAGTGTCCCGGCAGTCCCATCATCGCCTTGGGCCGGGGCGCCAGCCAGATCACCGCGGCCACGAAGGTGAAGATCATGGCGCAGATCAGGAACATGTGGTCGGTGGCCAGCATGACCGACTGGCCCTGCACCAGCTGGTCGAGCGCGCCGCGCGCCTGATCGGCGGACAGGCCGCTGGCCTTCATCGAGTCCATGGTCTGCTGCGCCCCGTTCAGGGAGCCCGCGAGGTCGGAGTGGTGGGTGGCCGCCGCGTCCTCCCAGCCCGTCGTGGTCAGCGAGGTGGCGAAGGCGGCGGCCGTGGTGCGGGTGAAGTTGATCAGCCCCGAGGCTGAGGCCATCTCCTGCACCGGCACCGCCGAGAGCGCCAACGACATCACCGAGATGAAGAAGAAGGGCATGGCGAAGCCCTGGGCGATCTGCGGCAGGATGATGTGATGGGGGTCGATGTTCGACGCGAACCCGGTCCGCCAGAAGGTCACCATGGCCAGCACCAGCAGGCCGAACGAGAACAGCACCCTGGGGTCGAACTTGCCGATCAGCTTGGCGACGATGGGCGACATCACCACCGCCAGCACCCCCTGCCAGGCGGTCACCCTGCCCGCCCAACTGGCCGTGTAGCCCAGGTTGATCTGCAGCCAGAGCGGGATCAGCACCACCGAGGCGAAGAAGGCCCCGAAGGTCAGCGACATGGCTAGCGTCCCCACCGCGAAGCCTCGGTGTCGGAACACGCGCAGGTCCACCACCGGATGGGCGTCGGTCAGTTCCCAGATCAGGAAGGCGATGAACCCCACCACCGCGACGACCGCCAGCGCCACGATGAACGGCGAGGCGAACCAGTCCAGGTCCTTGCCCTTGTCGAGCATGATCTGCATCGAGCCGACCCAGATGATCAGCAGGGCCAGGCCGGTGAAGTCGACCGGGACCTTCCGCGTCCCGGTCTCGTGCTTGGCCATCAGCC
>CAZFON010000454.1:0-1284 GCA_964520185.1 uncultured Planctomycetales bacterium
CATCAGCGGGTTGCAGAGAGGCAGGGCTGCAGATTTTCTTTTCCTTTTTTATCACCGGACATGTTGTCCTTGTCGCAGGCCGTACCGGCATCCCTCAAAAAAGACAAACAATTGCTGCGTGGGCTGGCAGTTGCCAACGGCCTTGCGCATCGGGGGGCTAAAAGTGAATGGCAAGTCCCTGCGTTAATGCGCTCCATTTTGATCAAAACCTATGGCCGCGGGGCCTGGCCTTGCGAAGTATCCGTGGCTGACGTCAAAGCCCGCGGGTCTGATGAGGTGTTAAGACAGATCATTCTTGGCCTTTGGCTTAAGAGAAGTAAAAAAAGGATGGCTGGAACATGAAGCAGCATACAGGGTGTGTATTGTGGCTGACCGGCGTCCAATTCCCTTATGAACCGCCGCAAAAGCCTGAACTTATCTTGGACACTTCAAAGCTTTCATTGCCTTATTATCAGGGCATCTTTTTTAAAATATCCATTATAGATCTTTTACGTTCAGCCAGATGGGCGGTGTAGAGGCGCGTGCAGACGGAACTTTCACGCCGGGCATTTTTTAAATATTCTTTGATCATCTCGATCTTGACAAGGGAATAAAGGACCGCGAGGCGGTCCTTATTTATTTGATGTTGTGCGAAATGGTCCTCGATGACATTTTTGATCGTCTTGACCGGGACTTTGAAGAAATAGCAGGAAACCACCAGGCTGGCCAGGTCGCTCATCGCATGATCTTCCCGGATGTGGGACAGGTCAAGCACATAAACCGTCTTTTGATGGATAAGCAGGTTTGTGAGGCTGATATTGTTGTGAAGGATTTGGCGGGTAAATAAAGAACGATGTTGCTGGTACGTTCTAAAGGCACTTATCAGCGCGGCCTTGACCGTTTTCTTTTGGTCGCCCTCGGGAAGGCTACGGGCATCTTGGGTAAGGACTTTGACGGTTGTCAAAAAAGATTCCTGTTTGGGAAAGGAGATCCGCCTTTTGGCCATGGATAAAATATTTTTAAGGGAAAGCATGGCGGTATTGATTTGGTGAATGGTCTTTTGCCGGCGGATGTTATTCCAGGCACTGGAGCCGTTAATATAAGAGTAGCAGGCTGCCAGCCGGTCATTGATTTTTTCATAAGGCCGATGGTTGTGTCCTGCATGCATGACAGGCGTGGGGAAGTGATGAAGCCTTAAGAAGCGGTTGACGGAATATTCGGCGGCAACGGCAGGGGCTGCGGTTGCCGGGTAGAACTTAAGCGCATACTCACCACGGGAGGTTGCGGCATATACGAAAAAATGGG
>CAZFON010000455.1:0-1267 GCA_964520185.1 uncultured Planctomycetales bacterium
CCATGCTGGTAGGGATTCATGGTGCCGGGGTCCACGTTCAAATACGGATCGCACTTGATGATGGCTGTCTTAAGCCCTCGGGCCTCCAATAATTTACCGATGGAGGCCGCGGCAATGCCCTTGCCCAAACTTGAAACCACTCCGCCTGTCACAAAAATGTATTTGCTCATATCTCCAGCTTCAGTTTATTGGTGTTCTTCGGTATCTCCGTCGGGTATTTCCCTGTGAAACACGCAGAACAAAAATGGTTCTTTTCCTTCATGACCGACAACATCCCTTCCAGGCTCAAAAAGGCAAGGGTATCGACCTTGATGAAATCCGCGATCTCCTGCACGCTCTTGTTGTGCGCGATCAATTCACCCGTCGATGGGAAATCGATCCCGTAAAAACACGGGGACTTGATGGGCGGACAGGAGATGCGCATATGGATCTCCGTGGCGCCTGCCTCGCGGATCTCTTCAATACGGCTGCGTGAGGTCGTGCCCCGCACAATGGAATCCTCGATGACCACGACCTTTTTGCCCCTGATCACCTCTCGGATGGGATTAAGCTTCACGCGGACCCTGAAATCCCGTAAAAACTGGGTGGGCTGAATAAAAGTACGGCCGATATAATGGTTTCGGATCATTCCTATTTCAAAAGGAAGCCCCAGTTCCTGGGCATAGCCTAATCCCGCATAGAGCCCCGAATCCGGGATGCCCATGACAAAATCCGCGCTTGCAGGATGTTCACGGGCCAGTTGCGCGCCCAAACGTTTCCTGACCTCATAAACATTATCGTTAAAAATGGTGCTGTCCGGACGGGAAAAATAAATATTCTCAAAAACACAAAAGGCCCTTGTTGCCTCCTTGCTGCCCGACATGTAAAAGGACTCGATCTTATTGCCTTTGATGATGACGATCTCGCCTGGCTCTATCTCACGGACAAATTCCGCCTTCATCAGATCAAAAGCGCAGCTCTCCGACGCTAAAATATACCCGTCGCCCAGTCTCCCTAAACACAACGGACGAAACCCCTGGGGATCGCGGGCCCCCACCAGGCAATCTTCCAGCAAAAAAATGACCGAATACGCGCCCTTGACCTGGGCAAAGACCTTGAGGAGGCATTGGGCCAAATTCCCGTTAGGCGTCTTGGCCAGCAGATGCACAAAAACCTCTGAATCCATGGAGGTCTGAAAAATGGAGCCTTCGTCCTCAAGACGCTCATACAGCTCGTCGGTATTGACCAGATTGCCGTTGTGGGCAACGGCCATATGTTTCTTGCGGTG
>CAZFON010000456.1:0-1255 GCA_964520185.1 uncultured Planctomycetales bacterium
ATTACGGCACCCCCAAGAAGCAGGCCTTGGACCTGATCAAGAAAGGCATCAATGTTCTTTTATGCATTGACGTCAAGGGGGCCAAGACCGTGGCCAAGGAGTTTCCCCAAGCGTTGAAAATATTCATTAAAACGCCTTCCCTGAAAGTTTTAAAAGAGCGTTTAAGTGCAAGAGGTTCTGAAAGCAGCCAAAGCCTGAAATTGCGATTGAAAGTGGCCCGCCAGGAATTAAAGGAAGCGGCTTCTTATGACCATGTGGTGGTTAATTCAGACTTGAAGAATGCATTAAAAAATTTGCTGCAAATTGTCAAAGAGAGCCTCCCAGGGCATGCTTGAGCCATGACGAAGGGCTTAATTGACATGTTTATCAGGATGTGTTATAAAATTGGTTTTCCCCGGAGGGGAAGAGACACGGTGTCTTGCGTTTTTTAATATAGGGAGGGAACATGCGTATGGCTTATCAGCCGCTTGAAGAGCTATTGCCTAAGACCAGTAACAGCGTCTATCGTTTAGTGCGTCTGGCTTCCCAGCGCGCCACAGAGCTGGCCAACACCGGAGCCAAACTGGTCAATGTGCCTGCGGAGCAAAAGCTGGCAACAACGGCATTGGATGAGATCCGTGTAGGCAGGATCGTTGAAAAAGGATATCATGCCAAACCCTAAAGGCAGACATGTGGTTTTAGGCGTCTGCGGCAGCATCGCAGCCTATAAGGCTGGAGATATCATCCGCCGCCTGCAGGATGATCAATGCGAAGTCTCAGTGATCATGACCAGGGAGGCACAAGAATTCATCACCCCTTTGACGCTGTCCTCTTTGTCCGGCAGGAATGCATACAGTGACATGTTCGATAAGTATTCATGGCGCATGGCCCATATTGAGCTGGCCAGGGGAGCGGACATTGTTTTGATAGCGCCTGCCACGGCCAACGTTATCGGCAAACTGGCCCATGGCTTGTGCGACGATCTGTTGACCACCTTTGTGGTCACGAGCAAAGCTCCGGTTTTAATTGCGCCCGCGATGAACGATGAAATGTACGCCAACACCATCGTCCAGGAAAATTGCGCCAAACTTAAAAAACACGGGTTCAAATTCATCGAACCCATCAAAGGCAGATTAGCGTGCGGCACCGTCGGAGTTGGCCACCTGGCAGACGTGGAAGATATCGTCAAAGCGGTTTTGAAAGCGTGAAGCAAAGCGACAGCGGCGTGGTAGCCAAGTGGTAAGGCAGTGGTCTGCAAAACCACTATTCAGCGGTT
>CAZFON010000457.1:0-1252 GCA_964520185.1 uncultured Planctomycetales bacterium
GGCAAAACGGCCTCACCGATCATTACGTAAGGGTTAAGATCAAAGAGCCGATGGACCTGTTTAATCAGGTCCTGCCTGTCCGCCTGGAGCGTATCGATGGTCAAACGGTGGTGGGAGAATTGCTGGCCTCATGAAAAATCCTCCTGCAGCTCATCGTTGTGCCTACTGGGCCTATATGGTAGAGTGTAAATATGGTACCTATTATGCCGGATGGACCAATGATATCGATAAAAGGATCGCGGCACATAATAACGGCACTGGGGCCAAATACCTGCGCGGCAAAGGGCCGGTGAAATTGGTCTATAAGAAGAAGTTCTCAAGCGCCCTTAAGGCCCAGGCCCAGGAAAGGCTGATCAAGTTGCTAACCCGGAAACAAAAAGAAGCGTTGGTCGTGAAATATGAATAAACGCCTGGAATGGTATTTATTGGTTTTGTTGGCTGCGGGTGGTGTTTTTTTGTGGTACCGCTTTTCACTGCCTCGTTTTCAGTCGCTTGACCTGTCCGTCGGCCAGGCCGAGTCTCTTGATATAGCCAAGGTTTTCTTAAAAACACAGCGTGGCGTTGATATCAATGGTTATAAAACAGCGGTGGCTTTTAACGTCGATGAGGACACCGACCGGTATTTACAGAGGACCTTAGGCATCTCGTCTTCCCAGCGTTTCATCCATGACCTGCATTATGACCTTTTCTGCTGGGTCATTCGTTTCTTTAAAGAGAAACAAAAAGAAGAATACAGGGTGATCGTCAGTCCTGCGTCCGGACAGGTGACGGGTTTTAATCATGTCATTGAAGACACGGCTTTCCGTCCCGCGGTTGATAAAGAGAAGGCCCGCCGGCTTGGCCTTGATTTCCTTCAAAAGACCTTTGCTTTTAATCCCAGCCAATACGTCCTTCATGGTGAGGAAGTCCGTAAATTCGATCACAGGACTGAATATGCTTTTAGCTGGCAAAACAGGAGTGTGAACATTCCTTGGGATAAAAACAAGGACAAGGGCTTTGCCAAGCTTTTGACCAGCACCACCGTTTCAGGTAATGAGATCCTCAACTTTAATAAATACCAGTTTCAAATTCCCGATGGGTTTGGACGTTATGTGGATAATCTAAAACAAACCGGCCAAAGCCTGACCTTGATCTTCCGTGTTCTTTATTTGGCCCTTTTGACCCTTTCCATTGTGGTTGTGGTCAACCGCAAGCATCAGGAGGTCAACCGCAGCGTTAAGACTTTTTATATGTGCATCGGCATCGTGATGTT
>CAZFON010000458.1:0-1246 GCA_964520185.1 uncultured Planctomycetales bacterium
TCGTACATGATCGAACGACCGCGTACGAGAACTTCCATATCCTTATTGGGAATGTCTCGTAGGATATGGTTTACATCGTAACCAAAGCTAAAGAACACGCGCTTGATGACTTGATCGTACGGTTGGGCTAGCATTTCCAGACACTGAATGGTACTTAGTCCATTCTTGTCTACAATGCGCTCTCTAAGGCTATTGCCAAGTAGTACGAACTTATCTCCCCAACCTTCACCATCGTATGCAACGAAGGGCGAGACTTTAGGTGCAGCCTTGATCCCGAGTTGCCTACCTACACGCATTTGCGTACGAACGTTCCCTTCTGCTAGTCTGTGCAGAGTGTCTAGGAATGCGTCATACGAAACAGTGTCAGTATCGGCTACTCGTTCATATAGTTCCTTGATACTAGAGAACTCTTCCTCGGCTGCCATACCTAATCTTCATCATCTTCCTCACTATCGAAGTCCTCTCCTACGAAGTCATTGTAGTAATCGTCGGACACGCCATATTTGGCCTTCCATGCGCGCAATGCTGCACGGTACTCGGCTCTTGTAATACGTCCATTGTGATACAGTAGCCGTAGGTGGAGGATACTGTTGGGAAGATCATGCTCCCTTGTGTAGATTGACCATTGCTGTGCATCTTCGTTGTTCTTAATGTAGACCCGTTGGATCATGCGTCCGATCTGGAGGTCTGCATCAGTAAGTTTACGAGCGCGAGACGTAATCTCTGTCTCGTCATGTTCGTAAACGCGAATACGACTAACGCCTAATGCTTTGCGCACTTCCTTACGGTCGCCCGTTTGCCACAACCTAACATTAGCAGGATTCCTATTGAAACTCTTGCGGAGTGTCTTAGGACGCGTTGTTAGGAAGTGTTCTAGGTCGTGCGGCGTAACACCGAACTGCTTGGCAGTTTCTCCGAACTTAAGATCACGAGTACCCATCCCTTCAATGATGTTACGTTGGCGCCGCCTAATACTTACGAAACTAGGCCGTTTCTGCGCCATGCCGTGTCTTTCCGTTACGTCGGACACTAGGGACAGGTATCAGCTATCTCGTCATAAGTTACCTCTTTCTTTAAGTTAGCGGGCTGGTGGAGTTCCCACCGGGTTTCAGTCTACCACAGGCACGAGGCCCGGTCAAAGGTTAAGATTCCTTCACAAACTATTGACATTCTGGCCGAGGGCGAGTATACGCGCGCGCACGATCCTTTAATAGACAAGTGCGCGCAGTCGTGGGATACTTGCCCT
>CAZFON010000459.1:0-1244 GCA_964520185.1 uncultured Planctomycetales bacterium
TTACAGGCATGTTGACCAATATGCCCAGTGCCGTGCTTTCGGCCGTGGTTTTTATCATCGGTATTGAATTGATCGATATTAAGGGGATGCTGGAAGTCTGGCGCCAACGCCGGCCGGAGTTTTGGGTGGCGCTGAGCACGGCCATTGTCGTTATCACGGCCGGGGTCGAGCAGGGGGTAGTGGTTGCCATGGTCCTTTCTCTTATAGAACATGTGCGCAGGAGTTACCAGTCTCAGAATTCCGTTTTAACGATGGATAAGGCAACCGGCACATGGCGGATATTACCGCCGACCGAATGTGCGCAGATCAAACCCGGGCTTTTGTTGTACCGTTTTGCCCATACCATTTATTATGCGAATGCCCAGCAGCTTTTTGATCAGGTCATCAGCCTTGTTGACCGGGCAGACCCGCCCTTGTCCTGTATTTGCATCGATGCTTCAGCCGTTGCTGACGTGGATTTCTCAGCGGCGCAGACCCTGCGCGAGCTTCACGGGATCTTAAAGGACCGGGGTGTCCGTATTGTCTGGGCCAATCTCATTGATCCGCTGAAGGCTGAATTTGACAGGTATGGTCTCACCGCGCTTTTCGGGAAAGGCGCTTTTTATCAAAACATCAGCGATGTCCTGGGGGATGGCAAGGGCATACCGTAAATTTCTCTTGCAGAAACTTTAAATTTGTGTAGAATCAACGCGTCCTGTTGAATTAAACACAAATTCTTTTGCATGAGACCTTTAAAACCGATAACTTTTACTGGTATCATCTTCCTGGCTGTAAGCCTTCTTTTTTTCTTTCCATTTTCTTCATTCACCCAAGCATCAGATTCCTGTTCTTCCTTTATATCCGATGATCTGTCGGCCAATAATGGCAAGCCTTTGATGTCATTGAACTCCTGTCAAAAATCCTGCCATACTACCTGTAAGCAAGAAAAAAAGTCAGGCGGCGATTGGTGTTTTGCCTGCGTTAAAGGCGCCATAGGGATTTGTGAAAATGTGCCCGGTGCCATCAAACCCGCGGCTTGCGAGCCAGGGGGTTTTTGTTATAACAACCCTAATATGTATTGTCAAAGTTTTACCGCGTTTGGAAATGGCAAGTTTTTAGGGAAGATCTACTGTTTGCGTTGCGTGCCGGAACCTGACAACTGTGCGGCCCATGTCGGTGCCGGGACCATGAGCCGTGCCAATTGCGCTGCTACCTGCAATGGTACCTGTCAATATAAGGGTAAGTATAAATTCAGTGCCACGCCT
>CAZFON010000460.1:0-1235 GCA_964520185.1 uncultured Planctomycetales bacterium
CATTCCCACCGGGCCTTTAACGAGAAGATCGAAGAGACCCTGTATTTTAATCCCGGCAGTCCCAATGACGTGGTAAAGGCCAGGTTTTTTTCTTATGGCCTGATCAATATAGAAGCGGGCAAAATAAAAGCAGAGATCATAAAATTGAATGAATAGACTTTGGGCGCCCTGGCGTGAAATTTATATAACCAAGTTGACCGATAAGCAGACCTCCTGTGTATTTTGCCGCATCCTGGCGAGCCATCGTGATAAGTCGCATTGGATCTTTATCCGCGAGCCTCATGCTTATGCGGTCCTGAACCTTTATCCCTACAGCAACGGCCATTGTTTGGTCGTGCCTAACCGTCATGTTCCTGATATCAGCAAACTCTCTAGGCAAGAATATTTGGCCCTCATGGAACTTTTGGTTGAGACCAAGGACATTTTACAATCGGTGCTCAAGCCGCATGGTTTTAATTTGGGGCTGAATTTAGGGCGTGTAGCCGGAGCCGGTATTCCGGGTCACGTGCATTTTCACATCGTGCCCAGATGGAAAGGCGATCATAATTTCATGCCGGTGACGGCAGGTACCAAGGTCATTTCCCAATCATTGTCGGTCATTTACAAGAAGCTTGATGATGCGTACAAGAAAAAACATAGAAGAACTCGAGCGTCTTAACCTCGCTCCTTATGCCATGAAGTCCGCGGACGCCGGGCCCCGTCAATACGACGAACCCCAGCATGAATGGCGCACCTGCTTTCAGCGTGACCGCGACCGTATCGTGCATTCCGAGGCCTTTCGCAAGCTGGAGTATAAGACCCAGGTCTTTGTTATCTTCGAGGGCGATTATTACCGCACCCGCCTGACCCATACCATTGAAGTGGCCCAATTGGCCCGCACCCTGGGCCGCAACTTGTGTTTGAACGAGGATCTGATCGAAGCCATTGCCCTGGCGCATGACCTGGGCCATCCGCCTTTTGGCCACGCCGGCGAAAATGCCCTCAACGATATCGTCAAAAAAGCGAAGATCAAGTTCAATCATAATTTTCGCAGTTATGAGATCGTCTCGAAACTGGAGAAAAAATATCCCAAATTCGAGGGGCTTAACCTGACCCGTGAAGTGCTGGTGGGTATCCTTAAGCATCAAACGGTTTTTGACATGCCCGGCGCCAATATCCCCAAAGAGTACCGCAATGAAGGTCCCACCCTGGAAGCCCAGATCGTGGACATCGCGGATTCCCTGGCGTATCTCAAC
>CAZFON010000461.1:0-1228 GCA_964520185.1 uncultured Planctomycetales bacterium
CACGACACTTTTTGCTTTCATCTTTCCCTTTAAAGAGGGAAGCCTGGGATTGTTGATCTCCTTGACCACGGTCAAAAGACAGGGAAGGCTCGACTGAACTACTTCATATCCTTCTTCGGTGGCGCGTTCGGCCGTGATGGCCCCATCTTTGATCTCTTCGATCTTACGTACATAATTGATCTGGGGGATATCAAGGGTCGCCGCGATCCCTGGGCCCACCTGGGCAGTGTCTCCGTCAATGGCCTGCTTGCCGCAAATGATCATATCGTAATCTTTGATCTTCTCGATGGCTTTAGACAGCGTATAACTGGTGGCCAGGGTGTCTGATCCGGCAAAGGCCCGATCACTGACTAAGACCGCTTCATCACATCCTAAAGATACGGCTTCTCTCAAGGCTGCCTCCGCCTGCGGCGGACCCATGCTCAGAACCATGACCTTGCCGCCGAATTTTTCCTTAAGACGCAGGCCTTCTTCGATGGCGTACATATCAAAAGGATTAATGATGGACTTAACGCCATCCCTTACCAGATTATTGGTAGAAGGATCTATCCTCACTTCAGAGGTGTCGGGGACCTGTTTGATACAAACAATGATGTTCATCGTATGCTTTCCCTGATCAAAGCCGCGGCAATGATGTTGCGCTGGATCTGGTTTGTCCCCTCGTAGATCTGGGTGATCTTGGCATCCCGCATGTATTTCTCGGCAGGATATTCCCTCATGTAACCATACCCGCCGAATATCTGCACCGCGTCCACTGCAACCTTCATGGCCACGTCGGACGCATACATTTTCGCCATGGCAGAATGGGAGCCGACATTTTTCTTACCGGCATCAATTTCCCTGGCCGATGCATACACCAGGGCCCGCGCCGCTTCCACCTGGGTTGCCATATCTGCCAGCATCCACTGGATGCCTTGAAAACTGGTGATGGACTTATCGAATTGTTTTCTTTGCTTGGCATATTTAAGGGCCTCGTCCAACGCCCCTTGGGCCAGGCCAAGAGCCTGGGCACCGATGCCGGGTCTGGACATATCAAAGGTCTTCATGGCCGCGATAAATCCCATGCCTTCCTTGCCCAAAAGGTTTTCTTTAGGGACCCTGCAATTGTTGAAGATCAGTTCCCTGGTAGAGGAGGCTCGGATACCCATTTTCTCTTCCTTCTTGCCGAAGGAGAAACCAGGTGTGCCTTTTTCAATCACAAAAAGGCTGGCCCCCCTCGGCCCATTGG
>CAZFON010000462.1:0-1228 GCA_964520185.1 uncultured Planctomycetales bacterium
AAACATGATCTTCAACATGTGCACCATATCTTGACCCACGGGAAAATGTTGGAGAATATCGATGCCCTGCCACGGTCGCCCATGCACAATGACCGGCTGTTATGTTACGATACGACCGGCGGGAGCATCAAATGCAATGTAGGATGGTTCTATGCCAACATCGACGAGAAAGGCAGGGTCGTGGCCCCCTGCGACAATGTGGGCGTTTGTGTGGCAGGCAATGTCAATGAACGCCGCTTTAAGGATATCTGGTTCGATAATGATTTTTTGCATGAGACCCTTAGGGAAGCTTCCCGGGGGATCCATACCTGTTCTTCCAAATGGAAGGAATGCCGTTTTTGCAGTTATGTATCGGTAAACAAATTCCTTGAGCAGAGCATCCGCCAAAGTGCGGGAGGGCCCACGTGATCCTTGAGGGGCGGGAACAAAAACGCAGATTATTGCTGCGTTTAAAAGGCATTGAGACAGGACAGGCGTTGATAGGCCCGTCGATAGTCCATTTTCATCTGACGGACCTGTGTAATCTCAGGTGTCAGTACTGCTGGCATTACGGTCCGGACAACGCCCATAAGCCCGACGGTAAGGATCATCTGCCGATGGATGTTTTTGAGAAAGTCATCCATGACTGCGCTCAACTTCAGGTGGATGATATTTACCTCTCAGGCATCGGAGACCCGATGCTGCATCCCCGCTTCTATGATATCCTCAAGCTCCTGGAGAATTCTTTTACCACCACCATTTATTCCAACGCCACCTTTCCCCTTGAGCGCTGCCGTGACATTTTGCGTGCTGATCGTATCATCATCAACCTGGGCGCCCCTGACAGGGAGCATTACCGTGTCTTGCAGGGACGCGATCTTTTTCTGAGGGTCATCAAGAATATCAGGGAGTTGGCGCGGTTAAGGGACCGGTTGAAGCCGGATTTCCGTATTGAAGTGGTCATGGTGGTCACCCGTTTGAATGAAAAGGGCCTGTCGGCCACGGAGAGCCTTGTCCGTAAACTGGGTGCAGATTCCGTCGATAAGAAGGTCTTTCAGCCCAGCGACCATAACCGGCATATCATGCCTTCGGGCCAGCCGCTGGCAGAAAAGGTCTCCGGACCGTGGCCTGCCTGTTATCACGGGTGGTTTTACAGCGCCATCCAGTTGAATGGCGATGTGAATGTATGCACCTTTATGCAGCGGGTGAACTTGGGAAATGTTTTTACGGGTTCTTTTAAGGACATATG
>CAZFON010000463.1:0-1215 GCA_964520185.1 uncultured Planctomycetales bacterium
AATTTATTGCGCCGGGCGCCGCATTTAGGCGGCAGAAACCCATCGAAGATAAAACGGTGGGACGGCAGGCCTGAAGCTGTCAAAGCGCTGATGCACGCACTCACCCCGGGCACAACGGTAATGGCTAGATCATTCTCCTTGGCCATGCGGACCATCAAAAAACCCGGATCACTAATGCCCGGAGTCCCTGCATCGCAAACCACGGCGATATTCTTTCCTGACTTAAGCAGGCCGATCAGATGTTCTGCCTTTTTAAGCTGGTTATGCTCAAAAAACGACGTCAACGGTCTTTGGATTTGATAGGCATCAAGCAATATCTTGGTGTGTCGGGTGTCTTCGGCGGCGATGAGGTCAACGGACTTAAGGGTCTCAAGGGCACGTAAGGTAATATCTTTGAGATTGCCGATGGGAGTGGAGACGATATACAGCATTATTCAACGGTAACGGATTTAGCAAGGTTGCGCGGCTGGTCCACATCGCAACCTCGTTTGACGGCGATGAAATAAGCCATCATCTGCAAAGGCAAAGCCACCAGCAAGGGACTTAAAAGCTCTGATATGGCTGGTATCTCTAACACAAAATCAGCATGGGACTTGATCTCCTTGTCCCCGCGAGTAGCGATGGCAATGATATTCCCCCGCCGGGCCCTGATCTCCTGCATATTAGAAGACATCTTTTCGTAGACATGCGATTGGGGGTTGATGCACACCACCGCGCGATATTCGTCGATCAAGGCAATGGGCCCATGCTTCATTTCGCCGGAAGCATAACCCTCGGCAGGAATATAGGAAATTTCCTTAAGCTTAAGCGCCCCTTCCAAGGCCGACGGGTAGTTAACATGGCGACCCAGGTAAAGGAAACAGCCGAAATGCGAATTGGCATCTGCGACCTTTTGAATATGGTGCATATCTTTTAAAATTTCTTTGTATAAGGACGGAACGTGCAACAATTGACGGATGATGCCGTTGATCTCCTTAATGGGAACGGACTTTCGTACCTGGGCCAATTTAAGGGCGAATAAATAAAACATCATCAGCTGGGCGGTGTATGCCTTGGTAGACGCAACCCCTATTTCCTGTCCGGCATAGGTGTACAAAATACCGTCGGCCTCGCGCGCTAAAGAGGACCCGACCACATTGCAAATAGTGATCACCCGCGCGCCCTTGGCATGGGCCTCCCGGCATGCCGCCAATGTATCGGCGGTCTCGCCTGATT
>CAZFON010000464.1:0-1212 GCA_964520185.1 uncultured Planctomycetales bacterium
CACCCCTGAAGCATCTTTGAACAGCCCGCAACATAAAGCGGCGATGATGCTGAAACGTATGCCCAAATACAAATTAAAGAATATCACCACCAAGATCAAAAATTCGGGCTTACCCCACTGGCCCCAAAAATTATAAAGAACGAACTCTAAAGCAAAGGCCAGATAAGAAACCAAAACAATGACAGCGATACGTTTCATAATAATTTCATTTCCATCCGCCGCATTTGGTCAATATCCTTCTCGCTGTGGTCATCGAATCCGGCCAGATGCAGGATGCCGTGGATGACATACATGATCATTTCCTTGCGTACGGAAGTGCGATAGATCTTTGCGTTGGCAAAGGCGATCTGCGGGCAGACGATGATCTCAGAGATCTTGCCTCCTAGATCAAAGCTCAAGACGTCGGTGACATAATCATGCTTCAGGTATTTACGGTTGATGGCGCGCATGCGCGCAGGGGCAACAAAAACTATCGAAAGGTCCCTTCCTTCAAATTCAAGCTTACGAAACGCCGCTTTCGCCGCCTTGAGGATTTGCTTTCGCGGAATGGGGATCTTCTTTTGAAGGTTTTTTAGGGTTATTTCCATGGGTCTCAGGATATTTGATACGGCCATGATACATGGCGGTTAAGACGCGCACAAAGGTCGAGGCAATGGTATTAATATGGCTTAAGGTCAGATCGCATTCATCCAGCTGTCCGTCGATGAATTTATTGTTGATCACCTTGCGTACGACGTCCTCGATACGCTGGGGCGTGTGCTCATCCAACGAGCGGGTGGCGGCCTCAACAGAGTCCGCCAGCAACACAATGGCCGTCTCTTTGCTCTGCGGCTTGGGACCGGGATAACGGTAATCCTTTTCCTGCAAGCCACCCGGTTCAGATGACCCTTCTGTCAGGGCTTTGTGGTAGAAGAAATGCATGAGGCTCGTGCCATGGTGCTCCGGGATAAAATCAATGATGCGCTGGTTCAAATGATACTTACGCGCCAGGTCCATGCCTTCTTTGATATGGTTTAAGATCACCAGGCGGCTCATGGATGGCTCCAGTTCATCGTGCTTGTTCCCGGAAACCATCTGGTTCTCCGTAAAATACTCGGGTTTGACCATCTTGCCTACATCATGATAATACGCCCCCACCCTGACCAACAGCGAATTGGCGCCGATGGCATCGGCTGCTGCCTCAGACAAATTGCTGACGATCAGGCTATGATG
>CAZFON010000465.1:0-1205 GCA_964520185.1 uncultured Planctomycetales bacterium
GCCACAGGACCGAAAACGCGCGTACCCTTGGGGTTGCCTGCATCATCGATGATCACCACGGCATTGCTGTCAAAACGCACATAGGTGCCGTCCTGGCGGCGGATGGATTTTTTGGTCCGCACAATGATGCCCTTGGCCATGCTGCCTTTCTTGACCACCGCATCGGGCGTGCTTTCCTTGACGTTGACCTTGACGATGTCGCCGACCTTGGCCCATAACTTGCCTTTGGATTTCAATACACCGATCAGGGAGGCCTTGCGAGCACCCGTATTATCCGCAACATCCAAAACTGTTTTAAGTTGTATCATCGCTTGATCCTCCCCTTCTTAGGCTTTGGCCCCTACAATTTCGCTGATGACCCAGCGTTTATCTTTCGAAAGGGGGCGCACTTCCATGATACGCACCACATCGCCGGTCTTGGCGGCATTTTTCTCGTCATGCGCCTTGTACTTAACGATGGAGCGCACCTGCTTTAAATATTTGGCGTGTTTCTGGACATTCTGGACCTGCACGACACGCGTCTTGTCCATCTTGTCGCTGACCACCACGGCCGTCAAAAACCTGCGTCTATTAGCTCTGTTTTCCATGAATCTTTCTCTCGTTTAAAAGCGTTAAAATACGGGCAATGTCCCTTCTTATGTTGCGGGAACTCGCCGGTTTCTCTATCCGGCCCATCTGACGATGGGATTCCAGGTCAAAGAGGTCTTTTTTCAATTGCTTTTCCTTGGCAATCAGATCATCTTCAGTCAAATTGGATAAATCTTTCATTTTCATAAACTTCCCCTGTTAAACGTGCGCACGGGTAACGAACTTGGTCTTGACCGACAGCTTAAAGGCCACCAGGCGCAAGATCTGTTTGGCAAAATCCTGCGGCACGCCGCCTAATTCAAACATGACCTTGCCGCGCTTGACCACCGCTACCCAATGATCCAAGTCTCCCTTGCCTTTTCCCATACGGGTTTCCGCAGGTTTCTTGGTGATTGATTTATGCGGGAATGCGTTGATCCATAATTTACCTGAACCGCGCAATTTACGGGCCACCACGACACGGGAGGCTTCCAATTGGCGCGCCGGGACAAAACCGTTCTCAATGGCCTTCAGGCCATATTCGCCGAAATGCATTTGAGCGCCGGTCGTTGCGATCCCGCGGGACTTTCCCTTTTGGGATTTACGGTACTTGACTCTCTTGGGCATTAACAACATAA
>CAZFON010000466.1:0-1203 GCA_964520185.1 uncultured Planctomycetales bacterium
TAACATCCTTCATACCTGCCAGCAGTGCCATGAAGGGGCAACGAAACGTTTTGCGGGTTACTTGACCCACGCCACGCACCATGATCCCAAGAAATACCCGTGGATTTTCTGGACATTCTGGTTTATGACCGCTCTTTTGGTGGGCACTTTTACCATCAGCCTTTTCCATACGCTTTTATGGCTGCCTAAATCGCTGGAGATGAGGCGATTGCATCCCCCAAAACCGTACAATCCTCTGGAAAAACAATACGTTCGTTTTCCTGTCTTTTTCAGGATATTGCATATCATCATGATCATCAGTTTCCTGACGCTGACTATCACCGGGATGACATTGAAATTTTCTTATGCGCCCTGGGCTTTATTTATTTCAAAGGCGTTAGGGGGTTTCGCGGTCACAGGGTTCCTTCATCGTTGTGCTGCCGTGGCTCTCTTTAGTATCTTCTTTGCTCATCTTTGGAAGATCTTCTACCAAAAGAAGATCAACCCGAAGAGTTTGAAAGAAATACTTTTCGGGCCTGACAGCATCCTTTTCTTGAAAAAGGATTGGAAAGAGTTTATAGCAACGGTCAAGTGGTATACGGGCAAGGGGCCATATCCGAAATACGGACGATGGACGTATTGGGAAAAGTTCGATTATTTTGCTGTGCTTTGGGGGATCGTGGTCATCGGAACCTCAGGCTTGATGCTGTGGTTCCCTGAGGGCTTTACGCATATTTTGCCCGGATGGGTCATTAACGTGGCCACCATCATCCACAGCGACGAGGCTTTATTGGCCGCAGGCTTTATTTTCACGGTCCACTTTTTTAATACTCATTTCCGGCCGGAGAAATTCCCCATGGATACGGTCATTTTTACCGGACGTATGTCCCTTGAGGATTTAAAACGCGAACGGCCACTGGAATACGAAACCCTGGTTGCCAATCGTGAGCTCAGCAAACACATGGTTGAGCCTATGCACCCTAAGAAGATCCTGGCTGCCCGGATCTTTGGCTGGACAGCCTTGATCATTGGCCTGATCTTGGTCGTATGTATTATTTATACGATGATCTTTTGGTATAGATGAGAAGGATCCTCTGGCTTTTCCTCTTGAAAAAATAGATGTACAATGAAATGTTCTGTTGTATAATGCCGATTCAAATTCAGGGCCATTAGCTCATCCGGTAGAGCATCTGACTCTTAATCAGAGGGTGGCTGGTTCGAGTC
>CAZFON010000467.1:0-1199 GCA_964520185.1 uncultured Planctomycetales bacterium
GGATGATTTCTTCGACATACTCGCGCGTGAGCGGCTCGATGTAAGTGCGGTCGGCAATCTCCGGATCGGTCATGATGGTGGCCGGGTTGGAATTGACCAGCACCACCTCATAGCCTTCTTCCTTCAGGGCCTTACAGGCCTGGGAGCCGGAATAATCAAATTCGCAGGCCTGGCCGATAATGATCGGCCCGGCACCGATGATCATGATCTTCTTAATGTCACTGCGTTTGGGCATTTTTATGCTTTTCTATCATGTCAATAAACTGGTTGAACAAATACCTGGCATCGTGCGGGCCGGGTGAGGATTCAGGATGGTACTGGATGGAAAAGGCCGGATATTTCTTGTGCCTGATCCCCTCGACACTCTGGTCATTCAAATTCACGTGGATCACCTCAACATCCGCGAGATTCAGGCTTTTGATGTCCACGCAAAAGCCATGGTTCTGGCTGGTGACCGCAATGCGGTTCCCCTCAAAATCCTTGACCGGATGATTGGCCCCATGATGGCCGAATTTCAATTTATAAGTCTTGCCTCCCAGGGCCAGGCCTAAGATCTGGTTTCCCAGGCAGATCCCGAAGATGGGCAGTTTCCCCAAACATTCCTGCACCGTATCGATCACGTAGGTCACCACCGCCGGGTCGCCCGGGCCGTTGGAAAGGAAAAGGCCGTCAGGTTTGATGCTCATGATCTCCTTGAAACTGCTGGTCGCCGGAAACACGTGTACTTCACACCCCAGGTCCGCTAAGATGCGCAAAATATTGAATTTAATGCCGCAATC
Source organism: uncultured Planctomycetales bacterium (assembly GCA_964520185.1). GTDB lineage: Bacteria > Omnitrophota > Gorgyraeia > Zapsychrales > Fredricksoniimonadaceae > JABDGZ01. The sequence goes on from CAZFON010000467.1 coordinate 780, forward strand.
AATGGCCGCGATCTTGTAACGCCTGGTGCCCTGGCTTTTCCAGACATATTTCTTTAAGGTGCTGACATCTTTGACAAAATCCATGCCTTCCATGGACGGCAAAAGGGCCAATTTCTTCGCCAGGCTGGCGGGGTTGAAATCTTCCGTGGAAATGATCGCCCGCATGGCCCCTGACAAGCGCAGATGCCGGGTCAGGGCCCGGGTATCCACCCCTTCCATGGCCATGATCTTATTTTCGTTTAAGTAATCCGTGAGGCTTTTTTGGGCCCGCCAGTTGGAATAACGGCGGCAAAATTCCTTGACCACAAAACCTTTGACATGGATCCGGTCGGACTCCATATCCTCATCGTTGATCCCGTAATTGCCGATCAAAGGATAGGTCATCACCACGATCTGTCCGGTATAGGAAGGGTCGGTCAA
>CAZFON010000468.1:0-1190 GCA_964520185.1 uncultured Planctomycetales bacterium
ATGGGTAATTTAACGCGTGATCCGGAAATGAGGTTACTGCCATCAGGTAAATCCGTTTGCGGACTTTCCATTGCCAATAACCGCGTGTATCTTAAAAACGGCGAAAAGGTGGATGAGGTTTCCTATTTCGACGTGGATGTCTGGGGGATAACCGCAGAGAACTGTTCCAGATACCTGACCAAAGGAAGAGGGGTTATTGTGGAAGGCCGGTTGCGCCAAGACCGCTGGGAGAAGGATGGCAAGGCCCAGAGTCGTGTCAGGATCACGGCCAACGCGGTCCATTTCTTGCCCAGGAGACAAAATAACAATGCGGCACAGGTTCCTGTAGAAGATCAGGCACCTGAAGAAGATTTTCCTGAAGATGTCTAATAAATCCCTTGGCAGCTACGGCGAAGCTTTAGCCCGCCGATATTTACAGCAACAGGGCTACCGGATACTGGAAGAAAATTTCCGCAATAAGATGGGCGAGATCGACCTGATCGCCCAGGAGGGCAAAACCATCTGCTTTATTGAGGTCAAGACCCGCCAGTCACTGGCCCAAGGCCAGCCTTATGAAGCCGTAACTCCGTGGAAGATCCGCAAACTTTCCCAGATGGCTGCTTCATACTTAAAATATAAATATGATTCCTTGGACCTTCCTGCAAGGTTTGATGTGATTTCTATTCTGGGGAATGCCAGCGTCTACAGCATTGAACATATCAAAAATGCCTTTGATTCGGCATTTTGAATATATATCAAAATTTATTGAATTTCCCTTTCCGTCGGGTAGTCGTCGGGTTATAATTCTTTCTGTATTCATAACTAATGTCATTCCTATGAAAGTAGGAATTTGTAAAACCCTTTAACTAAGATGGAGGGGAAGTATGTCATTATTTCGAATATTCGCCGTCGCTGTTTGTGCTTTCTTGGTAATTTCTTTTAGTCAAAATGCATTCGCGGCTGGTTCTGGGGCATATGCTGTAGAAGTACCCGATGCGGGTGCTTTGGGTATGGGGTCTGCCTTTGTCGGTGAAGCGGACACTCCAGCTGCCGTATATTACAACCCCGCAGGTATTAATCAGATGACCCGTCCGGAGGGTTCTATTGGAGATGCTGTTCTTGCACCTAGGGCAAAAATGACAAGCTCATACTCAGGCACAAATGGTAATACAGTACATATGCAAAACAATGAATATAATATTCCTAATTCG
>CAZFON010000469.1:0-1186 GCA_964520185.1 uncultured Planctomycetales bacterium
TCCAAACGAAGTATGATAACGCAAGGAACACTGAAAATCAGTCCTATAACGCAAAAGTGGCAGAAGCAAAACAAAACTACAATAATGATTCTGATAAATTGAACAATGTGTTAAAAGAGCTTGAAATAAAACACAATAAAATGATGGACGAACTGAATAGTGACGAAAAGATGGATTTTCAGAAAGTGAGCGAAGAAAACAAAACCTAAAAATTGTAAGAGGAGTTAATTCTTCTATCTCATGAAGGAGAAAAGTAGTAAAAAGGATACTTCTATAGTAGCAGTTTACCCAACGCACATAGCTGCGGAAGCGGCTATCAAAGAACTTAAGAAATCCGGTTTCGATACGAAAAAACTGTCAATTGTCGGGCGCGACCATCCTACAGATGAGCATGTGGTCGGCGCCTACAAAGCTGGGGATCGGATGAAGGGGTGGGGCATAGTATTAAACATGCCGCTGATTAGCAACTGAAGCAGGAATTAAATGAATGCTGAGACAATTTTACTATTTGTAGTAATTGCTTTTTTTGTTATGTCTATCCCTACATAGCCTTTCAGATAGTCATATACGATACAGAAATTCTTTGATTTGCTGCGTTCTACTATGGAGCCAAGTATACGTTTTCACTGTTTTCCCCGCATATCCCCAATTCTACAAGGTTTCTCCCTAGTTCTCGTGGAGTTTTAGACCAATTAAAGCAAATAAACCTGTACTTGTTTTTAGCTAATTTTCCAATAGAAAAAGTGTATAATATACGAAACCAAAAAAAATGAAAGTTTTTTAGACTGGCATAGCCGCTTTAAGTGTAAAAGTTCTCTTTTTTATCCAGTTCGGATTACCAATACAATTCATCGACGCTGCTCGTCGTAATACACGGGTAGCGTTTATTTTTACCCTTTTTTCCCGTAATTACTAAACCATGGGTTACAAATAATGAATCAATTGTATCGGGGTATAACAATAAATGCCAATAAACTAGCTCTTTGAAAGTTTGAGCGCATTTTTATTCTAATTGTATTTATCAGCTGGGAGGTTTAAAATATTAAACTTCGAGGGATCCTTTCTGAGGTGAATGTTTGATTAAAAGCCCCCATACGAATCTTGCCAAAAGTAACACTTTTCTCATAGCGTGCGTCGGTGCATCTGCCGGCGGGCTAGAGGCGTTGATAGCCCTTTTTAAATCTTT
>CAZFON010000470.1:0-1186 GCA_964520185.1 uncultured Planctomycetales bacterium
GGCTATCTGGCTGCGGTATTTTTTCATGACACCGGACTTGTTTTCCATCTGGGCCATTTTAAAGAGATATACCAGGGCGATGAGGGCTTCTTCTCGGTGGGGATAAAGGCTGCAAAAGTTCTTGAATTCACCGGCAGCCAGGGGGAGATTTTTTTCTATGAAGAAATATTCCCCTAAGGCGAATTGGGATCTTAAGGCATAGGGGGAATCTGGGGAGGTTTCAAGGATCGTCCTAAAGTCCATATAGGCAAAATCATAGGCCCCTTGATTGACTTCTTCAACGGCATCCTGCCATACAGAGCCGGCTTGCGAAGCATGAACACAAGGCACACTATAACCCTGCAACAACAATGAAAGAATGATAACGTACCACTTCATCATTTAAAGTATACCTGATATTGGCGAGGCTTCAAGTCCCTTTGTGCTTTTACGAGAATTTTAATTTTTTGACCGTAAAATAGGTAATGGTAAAGACGCCTGATTCAATGATGGTGGTGGCTATGGCCGCTCCCACATATGAAAAACAATAGATGAGAATTACGAGCAACGGCAAGCCGAAGGCGGCCATGGTCAGGTGAATACGCGAGTATAAGCCGGTCCTGCCGCAAACCAACAGGAATTGTACGCGGAAAGCATTGGCGCTGATAAAGAAAACGGAAATGAGCAGGAACCTTAAAGACAAGATGGTCGCCTGATAAGCCCCCCCGCAGATAAGTTTGACGATCAGGGGTGCCAGGATGAAGGCCAGGGGAATGAAGATCAGGGAAATAAGCACCGTGATCAATTGGATCTGTTCCATGAGTTGCAGGGCCTTTAATTTGTTTTTATGGAATATTTTGCTCAAGCGCGGGAAAATGGCCTGGGAAAAAGCATACAGGGGGAAGGTCTGCACAGCGTTGGCGATCCTTTCAGCAACCGAATAAAACCCGGTCAGGGTGTTATTGGTCAAAAGTCCCATGGCAAAAACGCGCGTGGTGGTGTAGGTATTGATGGCCACCACGGAAATAAAAATATTCCAGCCGGCCCGGAGTTGGCGCTGCAGGTCCTTGAGTTTGGGCCATTGAAAGAAAAGGTTGAAGCGGGCGAAAAGGATATACTGCCCTAAAAGTCCGGTCAGGAGCGATGAGGAAGAGGTGATGACCGGTACTAAAATATAGTCGCGGGGTTCGTGGATGAAAAGAAAAAT
>CAZFON010000471.1:0-1186 GCA_964520185.1 uncultured Planctomycetales bacterium
GACCCCTAAGCCGTACAAAAATTTGGATAGGGGCCTGGTTTTGCTTTGATCAATGGACTTCAATAAATTTTCCGCTTTCCTGTCTGCGAATAAATCCAATCCCATCAATTGTTCTCTTTTTAAAAAATAAATGTCAGCCAGATCATTGACCAGCTTCTTTTGAAGGACCTGGTCGATCAGCGACTCACCGAAACCTTCAATGTCCATGGCCCTGCGCGAGGCGAAATGGACCAGGAGCCGCTCAAGCTGCTTGGGACAGGAAGGATTCAGGCAGCGGTAGGCCACATCTACATCTTTTATTTTCTGGACCTTGCCGTTACACGAAGGGCAGGACCTTGGAGCCACAAATTCACCCTTGGAATGCTTTTGCACGACCTTGACTATTTTAGGGATGACATCCCCCGCCCGTTCCAGGAGTATCCGGTCGCCGGCATTTACACCCAAACGTTTGATCTCATCGAAATTATGCAAGGTGGCCCGGGAGATCGTAACCCCGGCACAGGCTACAGGCTCCAATTCTGCCACCGGCGTCAAAACACCGGTACGGCCCACCTGCACGATGATCTCTTTAACAGTGGTCGTGGCCTGGTGAGCGGGGAACTTGAAAGCAACAGCCCAACGCGGGCTTTTAAGGGTGAAGCCCAGTTGGGATTGCAACTTGAAATCATTGACTTTAACCACGATGCCATCGACCTCAAAGCCGATCTCTTCACGCTTGGCGGCGATCTCTTCGCAAAAAAGGATGACCTCATCCAAATGGCGGCAAAGTTTGATATGCGGATCGATGACAAAGCCGTATTTTTCAGTCCGTTTCAAGAATTCCCATTGCGAGGCTGGTGGATCATTTTTTTCCAGGTAGCCGGGAGAATGAACGAAAAATTTTAAATGCCGCTGGGCTGTCAACCGGGCATCCAATAATTTTAAGGAACCGGCCGCGGCATTGCGCGGATTGGCGAACAAAGACTCCCCGCCTTTTTCACGCTGCTGGTTAAGCCTGGCAAAATCCTTTTTATCCATATAGACTTCCCCCCGTATTTCCAACAAATCAGGGGCATTGGCTTTTAAGCTTAAAGGGATGTCCTGGATGGTTTTGGCATTATGTGTCACATCCTCACCTGTAGTACCGTCCCCGCGTGTGGCAGCCAGGTTCAGATGGCCATCGCGATAGGTCAGGGCACAGCTTAAG
>CAZFON010000472.1:0-1183 GCA_964520185.1 uncultured Planctomycetales bacterium
GATTTGTTTAAGCGGTGTATACGCCCAGCAGGAGATCTACGCGCCCATCGTCACCCAAGCCATTGAGAACGTGATCTTCAACCAATGGGGAGTGATCAGCCGTCATTTTGAATTGCAGATCAATGCCCTGACCACGGCCAAGAACGCAAGCACGACCGTTGCGGTATTGGGCGCCTTGGCGCACGGCAAACACAAGATCAGCGATCTTGCGGAAAGCTTGAAATTAAAGACATCCCAGATCTGCCTGCGCGTGAATGCATTGCAGGAAGCCAATATCATCGAACGGAACGGTAATTATTACCATATCAAGGACAAACTGTTCAGTTACTGGGTCAAGTATGTCTACCAGCGCCGGCTTCGTGTGGTCGATCTAGAGCCTGGCCGTTTTCGCAAACAGTTCAAGGAAGAGATCAGCCGTGCCCTTAATGATTTCGGCATGGTCGCGCGTAAAGATCTGTCCTTGCGCATGGCCGACTTAATGCATAAATTCGACAATGAGGCCTTTGTACTTTGCGGCCGACGATATAAATTATCTTCTTTCAGGGACATCAAGGTCTTGAAATTGCGCACCGGCACTGGCAATTATTTCGATGCCATTTCCGCTGAGGGCCAGGAGGGCCCGTGGCTGGTGGTCCTGAAAAAAGACCCTGTACACGACAATGACCTTAACGGTATCCTGGAGGAGATCAAGAAACTTGAACCGCGGCCTTCGCGCAGCGTCATCGTTTCCTTGAGCGGTTTGGATGAAAATGCCAAATTAAGAGCCCTGCAGGAAAAGCTATGGATCTGGGATGAAGACCAGCTTAATAGCTTGATGCATTTGTTCGACGAACCTATAATTGTAAGATGATCATTGGCGTAATTTCAGACACTCATTCCCATAAAATCCCTGCGGCCGTGCTCGAGCGTTTCAGGTCCGTGGAGTTGATCATCCATGCAGGTGACATCTGCGATATGCAGACATTGAAGCTGCTGAGCAAGATCGCTCCTGTCAAGGCCGTGCAAGGCAATATGGATGAAATGGCCGTCAAAAAAGTCCTGCCGGTCAGGGAAGTCTTCGTCTATGGCGATCTAAAGATAGGCATCACCCATGGCCATGTGGGCCCTGAGCGAGAAGCGCTGAAAAATGCCATGAGTTCTTTTAAAGGTGATAAAATGGATGTGGTGGTTTTCGGGCATTCCC
>CAZFON010000473.1:0-1163 GCA_964520185.1 uncultured Planctomycetales bacterium
CAAGGTTGAATAGTTGGGCCTGTTTTGTATATCCTGACAGCTGTTTATTGTATTCCCAGGCATGATGGATGGCATAGATGGCATAGACGGACATGCACAAGGTAATAATGCGTTTAATGGGCAGGGTTTTATTTTTGATATTTAGATAAAATAAAACAAAAAACACGGCGAATAAATTGATGGTGGATACGAGATAGTGCTCGTCATAATGTTTGGCTATGACGGCAAATTGGGTCAATAAGCAAAAAGCCGTGGCTAAAAGAAAAAAGCCCCCCCTGCTCATGCCTTTTTTGATGGTTTGCCCCAAGCTGATAAGTAAAGCAACAGCTGCGAATAATGTCAAAGGTGAACATAGGGAAAAAAGCATGTATTTTAAGTTTGCAATGTATAGATGAGGATTGATGATCCGCGGGGAACCATTGCCGTACCAGCCGTCATGGGTGGCAAGTCTCGTGATCCAATGCTGCATCCACGGATATTGCGGGATGATGGGGATGGTCCAAAGGATGGTGGAAATGACGGATACTGCTAAAAAAGGGATCTTCAAGCGCCCCCTGCATACAATAAGCGGAAGCAGTAGAAAAGAAACATAGGTTAACTTGGAAGATATCCCTAGGCCGCAGATAAATCCAAGTAATAGCGTTGGAAAAAGTTCCTGTTCTTTTTTATCGGCAAAGAATAGTTTTAAAAAGAAGAGATTAAAAAGGCTGGAGATGCCGATCAGCAAAGGTTCAGGGCTGACATTCGTGATCACAGGCAGCACATAATCATAAAAGGAATACGAACGCAAGGACAGGATGCCCAGGAGGGGCAATTGCGATAAAAAAGTTGCAAGCACATCCTTGGTCTGACGAAGGACATATCTTCCTAAAAGAAAAGACGCCAGAAGCGAAAAAACGACCATTGCCCCATTCATCGCATTTAAATAAAATTCAGGGTCAAGCAGCACCTGATGTACGGCTTGGGCGGTTGAATGCCCGATATTAAGCAAAAAGATCAGGACGGCACCCAAGATCTCAACGGAAGTCCCGGGCTGGTAATTAAATGTCGGCGGAAAACCTTTAAAAAGGCTCAAACTGCTGGAAAGATAGCCAAAAGCAGGGTCAGGGAACTGCCAATACGCGCCGGTTGCAAATTTAAGAAGGATCCAGAAGATGGCTGCA
>CAZFON010000474.1:0-1163 GCA_964520185.1 uncultured Planctomycetales bacterium
CTGTCCCGCATCCCACATCCAAAAGAGCTGACGGCCCGGGCTCTTTGATGATCTTTGTTAAAAGATCATCTGCTATTTCCCGGTGCAACCCGGAGTAAAGATCATATTGCCTGGCCGAATTGCTGAATCCTCGACGTATTTTATCATTAATAGGGGGGGCCATATCTTTGTCAATTAAGCAAAAAATCCTCCAAAAGGCGGTTGAATTCTTCCAACCCCACCAGGAACGGGAGATGCCCGTAGCCTTCCATAAAATCGAATCTGGCGTTATGGGTGTGCTCAGCTATCCAATCCATGACCGGCCGCGGGCAAATATAATCTTCTGTTCCGGTAATGAACTGCAACGGACAGATGATCCGGCTGATGCGGTCACGCAGGTCGGTCTTTTCCAGGATATCCAGAAAATGCTTTAACGCCTCACGCCGCGGCAAAGCTTCTTTTTGCCTCAACTGCTTGACCCATTGAAAACGCCCGTCTTGCCGCTCCTTCATGGTAAACAAAGAACGAAAGAAAATATCCAATATCAACGCATCATTCCCGTCGAATTGATGACTGAGGGTGCGGATCTTGTCGATGTCCAGTCCTGCCGGATATTCCGGGCCGCGGGCGAATTTAGGGATGGCGCCAACCAAACAGGTGCGCATGATCTCTTCCGGCGCCATACGATAAAGTTCCAGGGCCACCAACCCTCCCATGGATGAAGCAAGCAGGGAAAAATGAGAGACCCCCATACTGCTCAAAATTTGGCGGATATCCATGGCCATCTCCCGAAGGTTCAGGGGCATCCAGCCGCTTTTGCCATGTCCGGGCAGGTCCAGCGTCAATACTTGAAAATCCCTGTCTAAAAATTCCCGCTGGCCTTCCCAAAAACGGCCGCAGCCGCCCAGGCCGTGGATCATGACGATCGTCTCTCCTGATCCGGAGACTTCATAGTACCAATCCAGGCCCCGTTGGGTCTTAAAATGAGGCATGTTTACAATTTCCTTAACGCATCTAACAACCGGTCTAGATCTTCCCTTGAATGCGCCGCTGTCACGGTCAGCCTGAGCCTTGAGGTCCCCATAGGTACGGTCGGAGGACGGATAGCTTGCACAAAAATATTCTCCTGCAACAGTTGTCTTGAGATCGATACCGCACTTTGGGGGTCCTTGACCAGGACCGGG
>CAZFON010000475.1:0-1154 GCA_964520185.1 uncultured Planctomycetales bacterium
CTACGGCCCACAAGCTGGTCCATGTAGCGCCAACGGTAACATCTTCCAAGGGGCTCACTGATCCGCCAAAGGAAATGATGTTTTCGTTAGACAACGGGAGGATGGCACGATAAATAGTACCAGCACCCTGGATGGAATTGAATTCATCCCATGCGCTGAAGGACTTTGCAGACTTGACGTTATTGCCGCTGGCGTTCGTATTGCTGTTCTTATCACCGGAAACATGGGTGAAAGAGGCATTCACTGTCGGTTTGTATTTCTGCAAAACCGGCAATGAATAGCTGCCCATTAATTGAAGAGCCATGGCATTACGATTCTCAGCTTCTTGTACACCACCCAAGTTCACAACTTGTTTACCAAGCTGCCAAGCGACTTCACCCTGAACGTTCAATCCTTTGATAGGATTGGTGCTGGCACGTAAACCAGGCACATAAAGGGTGCTGCTCTTATCAGCAATGGTTCCAACGCCACTTACGCTTCCTGCTGCACCAATGTTACTAGCAAGACCGTTGCCGTTGACTCTGGCAAACACGTATTGCTCAACAACGGTGCTCCAGGGATCGCTTAATTGATAATTAGCGTTATACCCGAAAACATCGGAGCTGTACTTAGCGCCACCGACATTTTGACCTTGAACCGTAGCTAAACCCTGATAATTCTTGAAGTAGATCAGGTCAATGGTCAAGGGTTTATAATCCAAGATAGCCTTAACACCATCATAGGCTGTCCTTTGAGTCAATCCAGCGTAGATACTGGCGAAATCGCCGGCCGCTGAGTTGATCGGACCACCATCGCCTAAGATAAGGCCATTACCATAATTGAACACTTGACGACCAACAACGAGGGTGAGCGGAGAATACAAGAACTCACGCAGCGTAATATTGGCCAGGTAAACCTGGACGTTGGTGTCATACCCGGAAACATTCGGAGCATTTCCTTCAGCATTCCAGGCGCGTTCATTGATCAAACCGACCTGTGTAGACACATTGTCGCTAAGATCAGCATCAACACGAAGGCGGACTTGGCTTAAGAAAACACTCTGCTTATACTGGTTAGTTGGATCTACAGGTGTTCTTAAACCCAACTTATAATCATTGAGATACGACTCAGTGATATCGCCGCTGACTTTCACGTTTTGAATGGCCGCGAAAGCC
>CAZFON010000476.1:0-1139 GCA_964520185.1 uncultured Planctomycetales bacterium
CAATGTTAATGGCCGTCGGCAGACCTTTAAATTTGCTATTTTGCAGAATAAGGTATTGCCCTGGTCGGAAAAAGTCCTGGATGTATTATTGAGCGATTATGCGGATAGAAACAGCCGGGCTTTGTCGATGGCAGGTGATTTGGCAGATGCCGTTCAGGGTCAATGGAAGATCGGACTGTTCGATCAGAGTTTACGCTTATGGTCAAATTATGGGTACTTGACCCAAGGCCATTATAGAGGGCATATTGTGGCCACGGCAGTTACAGACCTGCTTAATCTCTCAAGACCACAAGATTATTTTGGGGTTTTTAAAGAAAAATTTGGTGAAAATAATTATAAAGGATCCACAGAGTTATTTACCCAGAGCGTAGAAAGATTGAAATCACAGTTAAGACAGATGCTTCAAGTTCGTTGCCAGTCTGCTCCGGGAACCGTTGACCCTGCCCGCTTGGAAGGGATCAATGAATCCATAGAAAAGATAGCTATTAAATTAAAGCAAATGTTGGTCATCGACGGACTGAAAACCACAACGGCCTCGTTCCATACCCATGATATTAATAGAAAAGCGTCTCATTTTGTTCTCGATGACAATGTTTTGATGACAATGCATCTGGAGGGCATGGCCAAGGAAATCTCCTCCCAGCGTAAACTTGAAAAAGGGATCGCGGAGGAGGCCCCAACCAAGACACGGGGATCTTCTGGCAAGGGGCTTAAGCTTTTGATCTTGGCCGGCGGCGGTTTGATCTGGGCATTATTTGATCCTACATCAATTCAGGCAGCACCTGCAGACTCATGGAACCATCTGATGGCCCTGATGGCCATTCATGTGCCGTCGTTAAGAGATTATTTATCAAACGTTTCCATAGCAACGGCCATCGTTTTATTGGCTGGCTTGGTTTATTTGCTGAGAAGAATACCATGGCAAGCCGTTTTCTATCAGCAGCTTTATATCCATCTGGATAAATGGCTGCTGACAAGAGCCCCTGACAAAATGGGTCATTGGTGGAAAAACGTGAAATTAAATTGGGTCCTGAAACATGCCCTTTCTTTTTGTGTACGTCCGATGTCATCGGTTGAGCTTAACAGCCGTTATCGCCATTTGGCAATATTCCTTCTGGATGCCCTGGAACGTGAGTTTG
>CAZFON010000477.1:0-1136 GCA_964520185.1 uncultured Planctomycetales bacterium
TGTTGGTAACGTGGTGACCTATGATATGGCCTTGGAGATCATGGAATCAGGCGCCTCAGGGGTGCTGGTCGGTATCGGACCAGGTGCGGCGTGCACTTCGCGGGGTGTTTTGGGTATCGGCGTTCCGCAGATCACCGCTACGGTTGATTGCTGCGCGGCCCGTGATTATTATTTCAAACGCCGGGGAAAATACGTCCCCATGATCACCGACGGGGGTATGCGTATCGGTGGCGAGATCTGCAAGGCCTTTGCCGCCGGTTCCGATGCGGTGATGGTGGGCTCTGCTTTTGCCAAGGCCGAAGAAGCTCCGGGACGTGGGTATCACTGGGGAATGGCGACCTCACACGCCAATCTGCCCCGCGGGACACGTATCCGTGTCGGCACCAGCGGCACCTTGAAGGAGATCCTTTTGGGCCCGGCCCGCGTTGATGACGGTTCACAGAATTTGGTCGGCGCTTTAAAGACATCCATGGGTTCTTTGGGTGCCCGCAATATCAAGGAAATGCACGACGTTGAGATCATCCTGGCGCCTTCGATCCAGACGGAAGGAAAGGTCTTCCAGATCGGCCAGCGCGTAGGGATGGGGAAGTGATCCACTTTAAGGTGAGTCACTTGTCCTGAAAACCGTTTTTTGGGTTTTTCAGGGGCCCTTAGTGTGTTTTAACAAGGAGTCCGCATGGCTAAAAAAGCCGCCAAAAAGTCAGTGAAAAAAGCAGTCAAGAGCGCATCTAAAAAGCCGGTCAAAAAGGTCATTAAAAAAGTCCATGTCAGCCGCTTTGCCAGAAAAGCCGGCAAGCGCAAACCTGTGCATGGTTTGATGAAACCCATCAAGCTTAGATCTTCCTCGAAGATCGTCCCTATGGAGATCAAGAAGCAGCGGAGCCGTGATATCATCTTGATCTTGGACCTAGGGTCCCAATACACCCAGCTCATTGCCCGTCGCGTGCGTGAAAGCAAGGTCTTCAGCCAGATCGTTCCTTATAATATTACACCTGAAAAGATCAAAGAAATCTATCCCAAGGGCATCATCCTTTCCGGTGGCCCGCAAAGCGTTACGGACAAAAATGCTCCTTTGCCGAACCCAGAGATCTTCAAACTAAATATACCGATCTTAGGCGTCTGCTACGGCATGCAGG
>CAZFON010000478.1:0-1116 GCA_964520185.1 uncultured Planctomycetales bacterium
ATATACTGGAGACGGCAAAGATCGCAGGCATTATGGCCGCCAAAAATACGCCTTCATTGATCCCCTTATGTCATCCATTGCCTCTTGAAAAGGTGTCGCTTGAATTCGAGGTGCTTAAGGCCAAAAGCACCATCAAAGTCACGGCTGAAGTATTTTGTTCAGGGAAGACCGGTGTTGAGATGGAAGCCTTAAGCGCTGTTTGTGCGGCAACTTTAAGTATTTATGATATGATGAAATTCAGCGGCGAGGACATGACGATCAACGGCATACGTCTCATGCATAAAAGCGGAGGCAAAAGCGGGCTTTACCAGAGATAATCCGGCGGAAAGCCTGCCAACTCATGGAAGGGGGAGCGCCTAATGCGTTTATTTTTTATTTTTGTCTTGGCATTGTTCATCATCATGCCCTCGTCCTGGGCCTTGACCACGACGACAAAATCCCAGTGCCCGGGCGTGAACTGTGAGAATGTTTTTAATAAAATTACCGACAACATGGCAACCATGGGACAGGACCCTGTCACGGCCCAGAGGACCAAGTATCAGCGCCGGAAAACCCGTCGGTTGAACCGCCAAAAAAGCATCAATGCGGCCAATGCGGCCAAGTTCAAGGCCCGGCGGAAAGCTTGGGCCGAAAGCGGGAACAACCTCTAGATGTTTAAATCCAAGCCCCTTTTATACGCTTTCATCGGCTTGATCGCCCTTGCGGGCCTTTTTATCCGTTTATTTCATATCAGCGATAATCAATTCCTTTTTTACGATGAAGCCTTATATATCGGCTATAACCGTCAATTCCTTAATTTAATAGCTAATAATCCTGCGCATAATTTTCAGGAGCTGGGAATAATCCTTTCTTTAATATTAAGGACCGCCTTAAGCATGCCCAAAGCTTTATGGTTTTTGCTGTTGAGCCTAAGGGTCTTTATATTGGGTCCGCAAGCATGGTTTTTTGCCAGATGGATCTCCGCCTTCAGTGGTTTAGTAACGGTGGTATGGCTGTATTTTTGGGCCAGGCGTTATTTTAATTCTCATCGTATAGCACTGTTGAGTTCAATTTTTTTGCTGATATTGCCCAGCCATGTTTTTTATTCCAGATCAGGAATGCAAGAGGCCCTGAGCG
>CAZFON010000479.1:0-1113 GCA_964520185.1 uncultured Planctomycetales bacterium
TATTATGGATATTCGGGATACAGACGGGCTTAGGCGATGTGTCGAAATTTTTCAGGTCCTCCCATGAGATCCAATGGCAAACTTATTCTCCAGAGGGGGTCAACCAGGCGCGTGACGCCGGTCATGGTGTTTTCATCGATTTTACGGCGGATTGGTGCATCAACTGTCAGGTCAATGACCGTTGGGTGTTGCAGAATCCCGCCGTGGTACGTGCTTTTAAGGATAGAGGCATTGAGGCTTTTAAAGCGGATTGGACAAAATATGATCCCAGCATCACCCGGGCGCTGGCTTCCTATGGCAGGAACAGCATCCCGGTTTATGTTTACTATCCGCCGGGTGCGGATAACCCGGTAATTTTATCGCAGCTGATAACGTCTAAAATGATCTTAGAAAGAATTAGAAGGAGGTAAGCAATGATAAAGACCAAACATTTACTGATGGCCGCGGCCATCATGGGGATTTCCTGCGGCGTTGCATGGCCCCAAGTCACCGTAGGCCGGCCGGCGCCTGACTTTACCTTAATAGACAGCAACGGTCATCAACATGCGTTGTCGGGTTTCAAGGGTAAATTCGTGGTCCTGGAATGGTTTAATCCCGAATGCCCTTTTGTCAAAAAACATTACAATAGCGGCAATATCCCCGGGTTGGAAAAAACATATACGGCCAAGGGGGTGATCTGGCTGTCTATCAATTCTTCGGCCCAGGGCAAGCAGGGGAGCTTTACACCGGAGGAGTTTAACAAATTCATCGCCGAAAAGGGCGCCTATCCGACAGCTGTTTTGATCGACAGGGAAGGCAAGGTCGGACGTCTGTACGATGCTCAAACCACTCCGGACATGTTCGTCATCAATCCTGAAGGGGCCTTGATCTATCAGGGCGCCATCGATGATGCGCCCAGTACGGATGTCGCAGACGTCAAGACAGCCAAAAACTACGTCAGTGCAGCGCTCGATGCAGCCATGAACGGCAAACCGGTGGTTGTCAGTACCACCAAATCTTATGGCTGCTCCGTCAAATATTAACCGTCCCCCGGCGTTAAAGACGGCCATCGCTTTTGCGGCTGTTTATCTTATTTGGGGCTCGACGTATTTGGCCATTCGTTTTACGATCGAG
>CAZFON010000480.1:0-1098 GCA_964520185.1 uncultured Planctomycetales bacterium
GTTATTTGGCCGGAAGCGCCAGAGACAATAGTACGGATTTCTCGACAGCCGCTTTCTTCCCTCCCATAGGGAATCAGAACCCCAACAAAAATTGTCAATCCTGGGCCACTACCTATTATCAATTGACCTATGAATATGCCAAATCTAAAGGGTGGACGGTAAGCAATGGGGATCCCTCTAAAATTTTCTCACCTAATGAAATGTTCAGCATGATCAACGGGGGCGTTAATGTTGGGGCTGAATCATACCAGGCTTTTGCCGTGCTTGAAGCCAACGGAGCCAAGACGCTTTCTCAATACCCTTTGAGTAAAGGTATCTACGCCTGGGACATTACCCCTTCCGACTGGCAAAATGCCCTGTCAGCACGTGTCAATGTAGTTGATTTGGGGCCGGGTTATGGCGCCAGTGCTTCCCAAATTTCGCAATTTATCAATGACATAAAAACGGCGATCAATAACGGCCATGTCGTGACCTTCCAAACTTACGCCTATTCATGGCAAACATCAACAATAACGGGCCCCGTACATAATGGTGAAACGATCATTACCTGGCAAAACGGCGGCAGCGGCGGCCATGTCGTGACCATTGTAGGATACGATGATACCATTACGACAAATCTGGGCAATGGCGCCATTGGAACAGGAGCTTTTAAAGTGGCTAATTCATGGGGCTCAGGGTGGGGAAATAATGGATATGTCTGGATGGCCTATGATGCCCTTTATGCCAAATCGCAGGTAGGCGGCCCCTATAAAGCACCGACCTATGTTACAAGCGGGCAATGGAAAGGCTGGCCGAATACCGGCCGATTCGGGGTCATATGGGACAATGAAGTGTTTGTCATGACCGTGCGGCCAAACTATACCCCCAAAGTAATCGCACAATTTACGGTCAATGATGCCTCGCGCGATCAGATGAGTTTATATTTGGGCCTTTCCGCAACAACGGCCAGTCAGCCGACAAAAACGACGCTACCATCAGGAACATATGATCAAACACCATCAACAGACGGATTATATCTGCCCGCACTGAACAATGATGGCGGACCGAAAACATTTAATGGCACTACCTCTACAACAGGGGTCAATGGCAGCTTTGTGC
>CAZFON010000481.1:0-1083 GCA_964520185.1 uncultured Planctomycetales bacterium
AGGAATTCAACGATATCCAATTCAATGGAGGTCAATTTGACCTCATGGTTCTTATATGAGATCTTATGTTTTAATAGATCAATATAAAAATCACCGAAAGTACGCGTATTTTCAGAAGAATCAGCAGACACCAGAAGATCGTTCATGCGCCGGATGATGGCCTTGATACGCGCCACCAGGACCTTAGGGCTGAAAGGCTTCGGGATGTAGTCATCAGCCCCCATCTGCAACCCCACCACCACATCCGCCTCCTCGCTTTTGGCCGTCAGCATGACAATAGGGATATGTTTGGTGTCATTTCCGCTCTTAAGGGTACGGCAAATATCTATGCCGTCGACTTCAGGAAGCATCAGATCAAGGATGATCAAATCCGGCTTTCGTTTGTGGACAAAATCAACGGCATGGCCTCCCTCATACAGACAAGCCACCTCGTAACCCTCACGCTCTAAGTTATAGACAATGAGTTCGCTGATGTCCCGGTCATCTTCGATGACTAAGATTTTCTTTTTAGGCATTTGCAGAATTATAGACAGGCAATATTAATGAAAAATTAAAACTATATAAATTTTACGTTAAGATTCGTATATTATACCACTATTTTGCATGATAACGACCTAAAACATCAAGCAACCTTCCAATGTCTTGCGGGGTATTATAAATATGCGGCGAGACCCGCAATTTATTCTTCCATAAAGCCAGATAAAACCCTTTCGATCTTAAGAGATCATATACGCCGGCATTTTTCGAGGCATCCTGGTGGGAAAAAACAATGATATTGGTCCGTTCATCCTTTGGTTTTGGAGAGATAAGATCAAAGTTGTTCTGGTCCAACCCTTCGACAAATTGATCGACCAGTCCTTGGTTATGTTCATGGACACGTTCGAGGCCTATGGACAACAAATACTCTATCGAGGAGATCCATGGCACATAGTTAAAGAAATTGGCCGTACCAAAGACATCATAACGACGGGCAGTATGATCGTCTTTCAAGGAAATAGGCCCTTCATTATTCAAAGAATCCTCATCCATGAGGCTGATCCAGTAATTTTGCGCATAATTCAGCTGCTGCCTTATTTCTTTTCT
>CAZFON010000482.1:0-1047 GCA_964520185.1 uncultured Planctomycetales bacterium
TACCCAGAACCCTATTGAGCAGGAAGGGACCTATCCGCTGCCTGAGGCGCAGGTGGACCGGTTCATGCTTAAGGTCAAGATCACGTATCCCAGCAAGGATGAGGAATTGAAGATCCTCAAGCGCATGGCTTCAACCCATCAGTCATTTTCCGTTCAGGCGGTAGCATCTCCGCAGGATATTCTTCGGCTGCGTTCGGTGGTGGATGAGATCTATATGGATGAAAAGATCGAGGATTATATTGTCCAGATCACTGAAGCGACACGCAACCCCGAGCTGCATAAACTTAATGATCTAAAAGGCTTGATCCTTTATGGCGCAAGCCCCAGGGCCACCATTAACCTCGCTCTCGCGGCCAAGGCCCATGCTTTTATCCAGGGCAGGGGATTTGTCACCCCGCAGGATGTCAAGAGTATTGGCATGGATGTGCTGCGTCATCGCATTATTCCGAGTTATGAGGCAGAAGCTGAAGGGAAGACGCCGGAGGATTTGGTGAAGCGTATATTGGAAGAAGTTGAAGTGCCATGATCCCCAAGGAAATACTAGAGAAGATACTGCGCATTGATATCACGACCAACCGTCTGGTGACGGACGTGTTTGCCGGCGCGTATCACAGTGTTTTTAAAGGCCGGGGCATGGAATTTGACGAGGTGCGTGAGTACCAGCCTGGGGACGATATCCGCTCCATTGACTGGAACGTCACGGCCCGCACCGGTTTTCCCCATATCAAGAAATACGTCGAGGAACGTGAGCTGACCGTCATGATCCTGGTGGATGCTTCAGCCTCGGTGCATTTTGCCTCTGTCAACCAATTGAAAAACAAGCTTGCCGCTGAAATTGCCGCTATCCTGGCCTTTGCCGCCATCCGCAATAATGACAAGGTGGGCCTATTGATGTTCACGGATGAGGTGGAGCTTTATATCCCGCCTAAAAAGGGCAAAAGTCATGTGCTT
Source organism: uncultured Planctomycetales bacterium (assembly GCA_964520185.1). Taxonomy (GTDB): domain Bacteria; phylum Omnitrophota; class Gorgyraeia; order Zapsychrales; family Fredricksoniimonadaceae; genus JABDGZ01. The sequence goes on from CAZFON010000482.1 coordinate 952, forward strand.
AGGGTTATCCGTGAAATCCTGTATTTTAAACCAAAGGGCAAGGCAACGAGCCTGCCCAAGACCCTGGAGTATCTGGCCAAGGTGTTACGACGCCGT
>CAZFON010000483.1:0-1045 GCA_964520185.1 uncultured Planctomycetales bacterium
CTGTGCGAAGATCCCTATTATTCTTTATAATATCGCTGGACGTACAGGCAAGAACATAGATCCGGATCTAATGGCCAAACTCGCCGGGATCAAGAACATCATAGGCGTCAAGGAAGCCTCGGGTGATTTGGAACAGATGAAAAAGATCCGTGAACTTTGCCCAAAGGATTTCTTGTTGATTTCAGGCGATGATGCCCTGACCCTTCCGGTTTTAAACCTGGGCGGAGTGGGCATTATCTCGGTGGCCTCCAATATTGTGCCCAAGGACGTCTCAGAATTGGTCAATGCTTTTAAAAAAGGTGATAAGGCCCAGGCCCAGGCCATCCATACGAAACTGATCCCCTTGGTACAAGCGTTGTTTATAGAAACAAATCCTATTCCTGTCAAGACCGCTGCGGCTTTGATGGGCTTGTGTTCCGAGATCATGCGCCTGCCGATGTGCGAGATGGAAGAGGCGAATTTAGCTAAATTAAAGCAGGCGTTGAAAAATTACGGAGTCTTGAAATGATCAAACTCGCTATTTCCGGCTGTCAGGGCAGGATGGGACAGCGCATCACTGAGCTTGCGCTTAATGATAAGGCGTTCAAGATTTCCGTTCTGCTAGAAAGCATGAGCCGATCGGATGTTCCTTCAACATCTTACAATATTCCAGTTAGTTTGGAGGATTCGGCTTTAAAGGGGAGTGATGTTCTTATTGAATTTACAACTCCCGAGGCAACCATCGCGCATTTAATTGCTTGTGAAAAATATGGCATTGGAATGGTCGTTGGGACGACAGGCTTGGACGGGGCACAGATTAAAAAAATACATAATATATCAAAAAAAATCCCTATCGTTTTCTCTTCTAATATGTCCGTTGGCGTTAATTTGGTTTTCGGTCTTATCCGTCAGGCTGGAAGGATCGCTGGAGGGGATTACAAAATCAATATTAAAGAGACACATCACATCCATAAAAAGGATGCTCCTTCAGGCACAGCTAAAACGATGGCAGAGATCGCCCATGATTCTTCGAAGGCGGATGTTGATATAGAATCTATCCGTGAGG
>CAZFON010000484.1:0-1045 GCA_964520185.1 uncultured Planctomycetales bacterium
CCGCGATCAAATCAGACGGCTACAGAACCCTGGAAGAAGGTCAGGAAGTTGAATTCGATATTCAACAAGGCCCCAAGGGCGAACAAGCCGTGAACGTTACTAAAGCAGCAGCATAAGCCCTTTTTTAAGTAATCCCTGCAAGGCCTGGTCGAAAAAGCCAGGCCTTCTTTTTTAAGGAGGCCTGTTACGCCATGGAAAATACACCGCCCAAAGTTGATCGTAGAAAATTAGTACTTCCCGGTGGGGCGGATAAATTACTTTTGCATTCCTGTTGCGCCCCTTGTTCAGGAGAATTGATGGAATCCCTTTGTTTTTCCGGGATCAACTACACGATTTTCTTTTACAACCCCAATATCCATCCCCGTAAAGAATATGAAATTCGCAAAGAAGAGAATATCAAGTACGCCAAGAAAATGAACATCCCTTTTATCGATGCTGATTACGACACTTCCAACTGGTTTGACCGTGTCAAGGGCATGGAATTCGAGCCGGAGAAAGGGATACGTTGCAGCGCTTGTTTCGACATGCGTTTCGAGAAAACAGCCCAGTATGCCCACGAGCACGGATTTAAAGTCATTACTTCCTCCCTGGGGATATCCCGTTGGAAGGATATGGAACAGATCAACCGCAGCGGCATCAAAGCCGTAAGTCTGTTTCAAGGCATGATTTACTGGACCTATAACTGGCGTAAAAAAGGCGGAGCTTTACGTATGTATGAGATCGCCAAACGGGAAGAATTTTACCAACAGGAATACTGCGGCTGCGTTTATTCTTTAAGGGACACCAACCTGTATCGTACCCAACGGGGCTTTGGCCGTATAGAAATAGGCAAAAGTTTTTACGGAGCTGATGATAATGGCGTCAAGTAAGGTCACGGTTTCTGCCGGCGGCGTCGTTCTCAACCGTGAGGGTATGGTATTGGTCGTCAATAACAGGGGAAGGTCATGGTCTCTGCCTAAAGGCCATGTTGATCCCGGCGAAGATCCGCTCACAGCCGCCAGGCGCGAGATCACGGAAGAAACAGGGATCAAGAAACTTCAGGGCA
>CAZFON010000485.1:0-1033 GCA_964520185.1 uncultured Planctomycetales bacterium
CCTTGTTTAAGATAAACCATCCATAGGCCCGGCTTGGGGATAAAGGACAAAAGAAAAGGAAAAGCGCTTAAAGCAACAAAAGGCAACGCCAAACCAAGGCCTAAAAAGGTGAATATCCCAAATCCGACGATGTTCGGCTGGCTTAATCCCGCGGTCAACGCCGTTCCCATAAAAGGCGCCGTGCAGGGGCTGGCCACGATCGTCGTGATAACCCCGCTTAAAAAACTGGCTTTGTACCCGTTTTGCCCTGTAGGAATGCCTCCTGTCAGGGGAACAGAAAATTCAAAAACACCGAAAAGATTAAGGGCCAGAATAAATAAAATGGCAGCCACCACGATGACAAAGACCGGGGACTGGAACTGGAACCCCCAGCCGGCCAATTGCCCGGCGGATTTTAAAATAAAAAGCAGTAAGGCCAGGGCCCACACCGAAACCAAAATTCCCGACGCATAGACCAGGGAATGGCGGAATGCGATTTTTTTATCCGGGTGTCGTTCGACCAGATGAAGGACCTTGATCGACAATACCGGAAGCACGCAGGGCATCAAATTAAGGATCAGGCCGCCTATCAAGGCAAACACGCATGCAACCCAAAACGGGATCCGTACGGGCATCCATCCAATGGGCGCCTGGATAAGGATGGCTTTTATTTTTCCACTCTCATCCCATCCTTCCGGGTTGACGGCAACACCCTCCAGGCTCATCAAAGGCCCGCGATACAAATGGGATCTCTTTAACAAAACCTGATATCCATGTTCCGAGGCGAGCGTATGCTGCGCTGCCGCATGCTCGATGACATCATCCCTGAATGGATAAAAGATGATGTTCTCTTGCATGGTCAAGGGTGTTTGAATATCCAAACGCCATTGATCCCCCTCTAGAGAAGCATGGCTGGAAATAGAAGCGATAGACTGCGGCCAATCCCAACGGGTTTGATCAAAAACATTTTTAGAACCATTAAAAGTGACCTGCGAAGGGCTTGTTGCCACAGGCAGGGACAGGTCCAATTCAGCCCGGCCAGGCACGCACTGGT
>CAZFON010000486.1:0-1028 GCA_964520185.1 uncultured Planctomycetales bacterium
GTGCTGACGCGCAACGGGATCAACTGGAACGATATGAACGTGCTGACCCGCACGGGTATCAACTGGTATGACTTTAGCGTGTTAAGTAAGACGGGTCTTAACTGGAATGATTTTGGGGTCTTGAGCAAGAGTGGGATCAACTGGAATGACTTTGGAGTGCTCAGCAAGGTGGGCATTAACTGGGTTGATTTTGCCGTGCTTGGTAAGACAGGCATCAATTGGAATGATTTTGGTGTTTTGAGTAAGATCGGGATCAACTGGAATGATTTCGGTGTGTTAAGTAAGACAGGGATCAACTGGAATGATTTTGGGGTATTAAGTAAGGCCGGTGTCAATTGGAATGATATGGGGACATTAAGCAAGGCGGGAGTGAATTGGTATGACCTGAATGTAATGACGCGCAACGGGATCAACTGGTACGACATGAATGTGCTGACGCGTACGGGTATCAACTGGTATGACATTAGTGTGTTAGGTAAGACAGGGATCAACTGGAATGATTTTGGGGTGTTAAGCAAGACGGGTATCAACTGGAATGATTTTGGAGTGCTCAGCAAGGCAGGTATCAACTGGAATGATTTTGGAGTATTGAGCAAGACGGGTATCAACTGGAACGATATTAATGTGGTAAGCCATACCGGAATTAACTGGAATGATTTTGGGGTATTAAGCAAGACGGGTATCAACTGGAGTGATTTTGGGGTGCTCAGCAAGACCGGGCTTAATTGGAACGATCTATATACGTTAAGTCATACCGGTATCAACTGGCTTGATTTTGGAGTGTTAAGTAAGACAGGTATCAACTGGAATGATTTTGGAGTGTTAAGCAAGACGGGGATCAATTGGAATGATATTAATGTGATCAGCCGTACCGGGATCAATTGGAATGATTTTGGGGTATTGAGCAAGGTAGGTATCAATTGGAATGACCTGAGCATGATGAGCAAGGTGGGGGTGAATTGGTATGACCTGAATGTGTTGAGCCGCAGTGGGGTCAACTGGTATGACATGAACGTGCTGACCCGCAC
>CAZFON010000487.1:0-1021 GCA_964520185.1 uncultured Planctomycetales bacterium
GGAAGCGTTCAGGAAAATCCTTGGGATGCGGGGAAGTGAAACGGATGCGCTCAATACCCTTGACCTTGCTTACCTCGTCCATCAAATAGGCAAAATCATGATCGTCATACCGGTAGGAATTGACGTTTTGGCCAAGCAAGGTGACTTGTTTAAAACCTTCGGCGGTCAAACGCCGTACTTCCTCTACTATATTTTGCGGCGATCGGCTGCGCTCGCGTCCGCGCGTATAAGGCACCACGCAAAAAGTACAAAAATTATTGCACCCGCGCATGACCGCGATCCAGGCATTGACCCCCTCTTTACGGCTGGGATACACGTCCGAATAGGTCTCGAATTCAGATAAGGTAACGTCATAAGACTTCTGCCCTTCGTCACAAGCTTCCCGGATCAACTGCGGCAGGCGCTTATAACTGTCAGGACCGGCAATGAAATCGATCTTCAAACTGCGGTCCTCCAACAATTCCTCGCGCAAATTAGTGGCCATGCAGCCTAAGATGCCGATCATCACCGGATGGCCCTTGCCACGCGCATGACGGATGCTATGCACCCGTCCATAAACCTTACGGTGCGCATGCTCGCGGATGGCGCAGGTGTTAAGCATCACGATGTCCGCTGTGAGTTCGTCAGGGACAAACTCGAAATCCTCTCTTTTAAGGATAGAGCGTACCAGCTCGCTATCGTATTGATTCATCTGACAACCGTAAGTTTCAAGAAATACTTTCTTCATATTTATTTTAATTCCGGTAAAGCGCCTTGCCTTTTGGCATATCTATCATTTGTATGATTGTATCAAAAAAGACCTTACGATATTGTGCATATATGGTTGATCACTTACTTTAAGGGCCTGGATGAAATCTCCGGCTGCGGGGCCCTTATATCCAAAATTCATCAAGCTAACCCCATCCGAAAATAGATCCACCTTTAAAGGACCAGGATCAAAAAACCTCTCCCAAGCCGTTCTCTGCTTTTCCTGAAGCATTGCTCTTAACCGACGCACATCATTTAGCGTTAAAGGCGTGGA
>CAZFON010000488.1:0-1019 GCA_964520185.1 uncultured Planctomycetales bacterium
AAAAAACTAATGATCGCTTTGACATTAACCGCGGGGTTGTTTTCTGCAGCAAATTTGGTCCTGGCCCAGGATACAACCATGAATCAAACCGCCAATCAGACTGATAACTCAACGACAACACCGCCATCCAACAGCAGTTCCGGCAACGGCTGGTAAGCAGACGCAACGGATGAACATTAAACCGCTGATCATTATCTTAGCTGTTTTAGTATTATCAGGCGGTTTTGCCTTTGCCCAGATCGTCGTAGACAACAGTGACCCGGCCAGATCCGTGGAGGCAGGGAATAAAACCTGTCCTGTCAGCGGTGATAAAGTGCCTGGTCCCGGCGTGAAAAGCGACATGGGAGACCAGCCGATCAAGATCGTTTACAAAGGCAAGATCTATAATCTCTGTTGCCCGATGTGCATAAGGGATTTTAAAAAGAACCCTGATAAATACAGCGCCATTGCCGACAAAGAAGTCAGCGGTCAAAAATGATTTTCCCCGAAATAAGTACAACTACGTATTGAGCCCTTCTTTGTTGTCGGGTAATCTACTATTCACATATGGGTATGCGATTATTAGATAAATATCGAAACACGGCTTTTGCCATTTTGACCGTCATTTTCGGGCTTTGCTTTTTTAAAGCATGCCATATATTGGTACGGCCGCCTCACCTAAGAGAAGAGGCTATCTTGACCTATGCGCCGCAAGTCCCGCCAGCCATCACCCGTCGGCAGCCTGCGGTGGTTGTGGTGCGTCTGACGTCCGGCAGGACGACGATGAAGGTCGATGGCAACAGGGATTATGAATACTGGACATTTAATAACCATGTGCCAGGCCCTTTTATCCGCGTACGTGTGGGCGATATCCTCGAAATCCATCATACGGGCATGGACATGACAGGCATGCCGCATAACATTGATCTGCATGCAGTGAGCGGCCCGGGAGGGGGAGCGCCGGTCACCACCGCGGTCAACGGCCAGACAGTGGTGGCCCGTTTTAAAATGCTGCATCCGGGACTATACATGTACCATTG
>CAZFON010000489.1:0-1011 GCA_964520185.1 uncultured Planctomycetales bacterium
TTTAAATCTTGGCTTTGCATAATCGTAAAACTCCAGCATATCTCTGTCACTATCAATATATTTGAAACCTAAAATGATAATATCAGGCTTATATTTGATCCCCTCTTCTTTTAAATAAATCAGTACCTGGTCATGCCCATACCCCTCAACACCCATATTGATCACTTCCGCCTGGGGCAACATCTCCTGTAAATAAAATGGATATGTCTCATTGTCATTTACTTCATCCCCGAAAGTAAAAGAATCCCCTATGCACAAGATGCGCAATTTATTCACGTCCTTCACATATTGATACTCGACTTTACCCCTAAGGCCTTTTGAATTGGAATTAATAATTTTATGATAGACAAAAGGCCCATTAGTTACATTCGGGATAACTGCCCAACCTTTCGTAGGATCATACTTTTTAAAACTATCGTAAATCTGCGCCCCTCCTTCATGCGTCTTTAACCATTCCCACCTACATGTAGCGTCGTTACGGCCTTTAGTGATAACCTCATTGATCGTTTTTACAGAGAACAATACCCGCGTTCCTGTCTCTAAAATCAATAAGAACAAGCAAACACAAAACAACGATCGAAATATTCTTTTCATAAGCGCGCTATAATGCACCCAGTTTCCTTCGGATCTGAAGCAACATCAGGAAAGCTGCCAGATAAAACAAAGAACCACAAAAAAAAGTTACAGATATCCCAAATGATAAAGCCAATACCATGGCTAAAACTGAACCACAGACCGATGCGGCCCCGTTAATCCCCCACAACCAAGGGATCAGCTCGTGAGCATCGATGATGGCGGCTTTGATTCCGAGAGGAAACTGCATTCCCATAAAGAATCCAAGCGGTAAAAGCATCCCTGCCGACACACAGATCCTTACCATATTCGAAGATGCCGAAAATAAATGCAAAACATAATTAGTCGATATCCCAAAAATAAAAACAACAAAAAGCAAAATGCTAGGACACCAAAAGAGGGCCGTTCTCAGTACTGGACCACAGATCATTTCTGTAC
>CAZFON010000490.1:0-1005 GCA_964520185.1 uncultured Planctomycetales bacterium
GGAGTCGCCGGAACACCTCTTCTCCTTGATGGTCACCGCATGAGGCTTTTTCGCCGTTGGCGTTATTGGTGCATACAAATAGTTGGCGCTGATAAGGCGCTTTATCGGTTTTCATACACAAATCTCCTGAAAATTTCCAGTGTTAACCGGGGCGGCAATATTTTTTGTGCCATGACGCGCAGCCAGGAAGGAAAATCAGAAATGTAACGCATCCTGGGATGCGGCTCATTGATGATATGTTCGATAAGGCGGGCTACTTTCTCCGGATCGCGTTTTAACCTCCTGACATTGCGTTGTGTTAAGTTCTTTAACTTTTGGCCGAAGTGAAAATACGGGCTCCGGGCATTCTCATACCCACAAGCATAATGGGCGTTCTTGGTAAAAATATTTGTGGGATAAAAACCAGGTTCAACTAAAACCACTGAGACCCCAAACAAACCCAGCTCAAAATAAAGGCTTTCACTGAAACCTTCCAGCGCCCATTTGCTTGAGTTATAAGCTCCTAAGCAAGGACTGGCGATCCGGCCGGCAATGCTGGAGACATTGATGATTTTACCAGATCGTCGCTGGCGCATCAAAGGGATGATTTGGCGGCAGACATCTTGCACACCGAAAAAATTCGTCTCCATCTGCGAACGGATCTCTCCCGGTGTCAGGTCCTCAAAAAACCCGGCCACACCGTATCCTGCGTTGTTGACAAGCACGTCAATGGCCGTGTGTTTTTGTTGAATTTCATCGACGACATTTTTGATGTTGGCGGGCTGGGTGACATCAAGCACCCGAATAACAGCTTGTGCATTGCGCTTGGTCAATTCGTTTTCTAAATCCCCTTTGCCCTTTAAATCACGCATGGTGGCCCAGACAATATGGCCGCTGGCTGCCAGACGCGCCGCAGTCAGCAAACCGAATCCACTCGAACAACCAGTGATCAAGATCACTTTTTGATCATTCATACTAAGGAACAGGGAATATTAAGGATGATCTTGGGGTTACCCATTAAAGGTT